>JBDNHG010000254.1:0-4879 GCA_041688925.1 Acidimicrobiales bacterium
CCGAAAAGCGGGCGATCCGAGATGCGGTGCAGTCGCGCTTCTGGGACGCCGTCGGGTCAGGGGCGATCAAGCCGGTACTCGATACGGCCTTCGCTATGGCCGACGCTGACGCTGCACACCAACGCCTCGAGACCGGCGGCCACATCGGCAAGATCGTTCTCACACGCTCCTGAATTGCCGAACGACGCAACCAGCTGCTCAGCTAGACCTCATCGGAAGTTTGATGGTGACGATTGTGCGACCCTCGGCGGGATCGCATCGATCGTGGTGATCTGGATCACGATCAGCTGACGAGCAACGTCGCCCAGCCGGGCGTCGCCCAACGGGTGCCTTCGCGGTCGATTACCAGCCCGTCCGCGTCATGGGCCTGCAGTTGGCGCACCGCTTCTGCCGGGTGACCAGCACCAGCGACGGTCGCAAGTACGTCGGCTCGGGCTGCAGTCGAGGCAACGACGCTGATCGAGGCGATTGCATCGACGGGCCAACCGGTTCGAGCGTCCAGAACATGGCCGAACCACTGACTGCCGACCCGAAACCCACGGCGCGCAGGTCCGCTCGTCGCCAAAGCCGCGTTGGCAAGTCGCACGATTGCCACCGGCGGCTCATTGTCGTAAGGACGATGCGGGTTCTCGATGCCGACCTCGATCGGACTCGACCCACGATGTGCCAAATCGCCTCCTGCGTTCACGCAGATCCACGATGCGCCTTGATCTTCGACCGCGGCGAGCGCCCGATCAACGATGTGACCCTTGGCGAATGCGTTCAGGTTGAGCGCCCGACAGTCTGCTGTTGCCACCACCTGCGCCATCGCCGACCCTCCGCCACGGCGTAGCTCAAAACGAGATGCTTGTATTGCTTCGGCCGCTCGCTGTAGCACCGAGCGATCAGGAACCTGCCCTGATTCTGCCGCGGCCGACCACAGCGCCGTCAGCTCACCAACGAGTGGGTTGAATATGCCTTCAGAATTCCGCTGCCAGTCGAGGGCAGCCTGCATCAGGTCGACGAACTCATCAGACTGATCGAATTGCTCGCCCCGGCGCCACCGGCTGAGTTCGCTCGTGCTGTCGTAGGCGCTGAAGAGCCCCGACAGGCGAGTGATCTCTGCGACGATATCCCGATCGATTTTGTCCGCGTCCTGGTCCGGCGGCGCTCCTATGCGGATGTCGACGACCGTGCCGAGCAGGCCCTGATGTTCAAAACGGCTGACCGCACTATCGGCGGACGAAGATCCGGAAGTCGAGGTGACCACGGCAGCCCCTGCTAGGTCGAGGGCCCCTCGTTGGATCCAAAGCTGAAGTCGGGCAACGAGTCCAGAGCGTTCTTCAGTGCGGCCCCCCAACCTTGTGAGACCTCAGTGTAATACGGATCACCTTCGTTGAACCGAACTGGTGCGCTCAGCTCAAATGAATTGCGCTCGTAGGCGCGCAGGTCGAGCGGAAGCCCAACAGAGAGGTTCGCTTTCAGCGTCGAGTCGAAGGAGACAAGGAGCAGCTTCACCGCTTCTTCGAACGTCATGTCGGTGTCGTAGGACCGCACAAGAATCGGCCGGCCGTACTTGACCTCGCCGATCTGAAAGAACGGGGTGTCTTCGAGGGCCTCGATGAAGTTGCCTTCGGGATAGATCAGGAACAGGCGAGGTTCCATGCCTGCGATCTGGCCGCCGAGTATCAGCGTGCTGTTGAATGTGGTGGCTCTGGGGCCGCTGGTGCCGTTCTGTGTCGCAATGACTTCACGAAGGGTGTCACCCACAAGTCGTGCGACCTGAAACATGGTCGGCGCTTCGAGGATCGACGGGTTGCGCTCTTCGGGGATTTTAGAACGTTCGTCGAGGATGCTCACCACGGCTTGTGTGGTCGCCAGGTTCCCCGCGCTCAGCAGCACCAGGGAACGGTCGCCGGGCGTCTCCCACGTCGACATCTTCGAATAGATCGACACATTATCGACCCCCGAATTGGTGCGGGTGTCGGACATGAACACCAAACCGCGACCAATTTTCAGGCCCACGCAATACGTCATCTCAGACCTCTTCGGCGCACGGGTGCAACCGTTGTAACGAATACATCCGCATAGCGTGCCACCTCACGACGCGATCGCGCCGGCGTCGCCCAAAGTTCCGGGTCGCGTCAACCATCAAACTCTGGGCGTGGGCGACGCGGTGCGCCACGGCGGTAATAGATGTTCATCGCTGTCCACGGGCCGTCGCGATGGGCGTCCTCACGCAACCCAAGATCGAGTACTTCGATGTCGTCGCCAATTCGTTCGAGCAGATCAGCGACGGCTCGCAGCAGCCGAGGGACGTCGGGCGCACCGGGCCCGGCGGGATTCGACAGACGAATATGGCGGCATTGCCATGGTTCGGTGTCAGGGGAACGCTGCGGAGTTGAACCTGTCATCCCCTGACCATCGCACATGGCGCCACGGCAATAACGGTTCGCAGGTCGGGGATTTGACTTGTTCCGAGTGCAATCAGTACCTTGCACCCGAGGTGCATGGATACGTCCGTACACCTTGTGTTTTTCTGGGGGTGTACCCACAAATGGGTAGGCCAGACAAGGGGATCTCTGAAATGACGGAACCGTTCGGGTCAGCCGAATTTGGGGCCGTTGGCCTCACCTCAGATCGTGGTTGAACCAGCGGGCACATCGCCTGAAGAGTCGATCGCAGAAAGAGCTCCCCTCAGGGACGAAGTCGTACTCGACTTCACCCACGTGATTGCCGGGCCCATGTGCACGATGCTCCTCGGAGACGTCGGTGCCCAAGTCATAAAGGTTGAACCACCGACCGGCGACCGACTGCGCGAGCGCGGGGCAATCAAGACAGTGGCCGATGGCCGCTCGATAAGCGCTTTTGTTGCCGCCTTCAACCGCCGAAAGTCGAGCATCGTGCTCGACATCAAGACAGAGGCTGGGCTCCAAATAGCCAAAGACCTCGCCAGCAAAGCCACCATTGTCGTCGAGAACTTTGCGCCAGGAGTTCTGTCACGGCTCGGTTTGGACTTAGCCGAATTGCGGCGTGAGAATCCGGCCCTGATCACGGCCTCGATCACACTTCAGGGCGGTGACGCCGCTGCAAAAGGCATCACGACTCGTGGGCTGGCGATCGCCGCCGAGGCCGAAAGCGGCATCGCTACCACGACACCAGCTCACCTCGAGGGTCCGGTCGAATTCGGATTTCCGCTAGGCGATCATGCCGCTGCCCAAGAGGCCTATGCCGGAATCGTCACTGCCATCGTCGAGCGTGAGCGTTCAGGCAAAGGTTCACACGTCGACATATCGATGGTCGCCGCTTTGGTTCGGTACAATTCGAGCGCAATCAGCACGTACAGCATGTCTGGCGCCCGCAAACCCGAGGTCGGTAATGCGGTGTGGGGCTACTACAAGACACGCGATTCTGCGGTTGCGATCGGCCTGTCGACCAACGACCAATGGGCCCGATTCCTCAGCGCTATGGGTCGAGACGATCTGCAAGACGACCCTCGCTTTACCTCGTACAAGGAACGAGGTATCCAAAAGGAACCCATCACCGAGATCATCAATGCGTGGAGCACCAGTTGCACGACGGCCGAAGCAATGCAGGCCCTCGATCAAGCCGGACTGCCGTGTGGCGACGCAAAAACTGTCGAAGAGATCGTCGACGACACATCGAATCGTTTGGATCTCTTGATCACGGTCGACGACGGTTGCGGGGGAACCATACAGGTTCCGGCAAGTCCCTTTGGCACTATCAAATCGTCACTGCCAGTGCCACGGCTCGGTCAGCACACCAGCCAGGTGATGCACACCTACTTGGGCCTCGATGATGACCAAGTCAACGCGCTCATGCACCAAGGCGCATTCGGCCCATCTTGGAAGCCCGAGGCTGGCTAGGCAGACCTCAACGCCCGGGCGGCGCGCCGTGCCCGGTCGTATACCGACCTGTGCAACTCGTGTGGCGGCGCTGCCAGCGGCGACGACTCTGGAAGACTGGGGGAGTGGTCGCCCGTTGTGTTCGTGCCGGCCGATGAGCGCGCTGCTCGATGTGGCGAACTACTCGGTGGGATTCCATACCGAACGCGGGCTTGCTCAGGTAGTCGACGACGTTTCGTTCCGCCTCGAGCGGGGAGCGACCTTGGGCATCGTTGGCGAATCGGGTTCGGGCAAGTCGGTGCTCATCCGTTCACTTCTGGGATTGGTCGCCAGCAGCAGGCACGTCGAGGCCGGCTCAGCCTTCTTTGACGGCGAGCAACTCGTCGGTGCCGAACGCCAACATCTGTGGGGGAGCGAAGTGGGCATGATCTTCCAAGATCCGATGACCTCGCTCAATCCGGTCATGCGCGTCGGACGTCAACTCGCCGAACCTCTGCGGCAACACCTTGGCAGCAACCGAGCCGAGGTCCGCAGCGCGTCACTCGAACTGCTCGCTCACGTGGGTGTCTCTGATCCCGCCCATCGGCTGAGGCAGTATCCCCACGAGTTGTCCGGCGGAATTCGCCAGCGTGTGATGATCGCAATGGCACTGGCGGGCCGGCCGAGTCTCTTGATCGCTGACGAGCCGACGACGGCGCTTGATGTCACCGTCCAAAAGTACATCCTCGACTTGCTGGCAGACCTGCAAACCGAGTTCAACATGTCGATCGTGCTCATCACCCACGATTTGGGCGTCGCCCGTGGCCGCACCGACGAGACCATGGTCATGTACGGCGGGCGGGTCATGGAAAGCGCGCCCACAGAACAGCTGTTCACGAACATGGTTCATCCCTACACCGAAGGACTATTCGCTTCGATTCCCCGGATTTCCGAACCGAAACACACTCGGCTCACACCGGTGCAAGGCGTGCCGCCCGACCCCGTCGCACCGCCGCCAGGCTGCCGCTTCAGCCCCCGATGCCCCTACGCCCAAG
>JBDNHG010000255.1:0-5174 GCA_041688925.1 Acidimicrobiales bacterium
CCGCTGCTCGACGTGACCGGCTACGCCTCCGCCGGTGTTGGCTTGTCAGGCATCCTCACGATCGAAGGCCCTTGCGTCTATCTCGATGACCAGCTGGTCATCCTGCCGGCTCGCGAAACCACCTGGGACGTTGCGACCGGCGTGTTGAGCACCGGCAGCGGCGAGATTCGTAGCGGCGACCGCGTAACCGGAGGCGGCAACACGTACACGCAACCCCTCGATGAGATCGATCAACCACCGGATCCATCGTGTCGACTCGATGGTGGTGTGGTTCAGGGCAGTTTCTCGCCCGTCGACCTAAACGCCACGCCCGCTCCGGTGCCGCCGCCCCTTCCGCCAGGTGATCTGCCGGGCATTCGTGTCCACCGGGTCGACCCTGGCGACGGCATGGATGCACTGATCCTCGGCGTGCTCGAGGTCGGCGATGGTTGTATTTGGCTGAATGGTGACGGCACGAGATACCCAGTGGTGTGGCCAGCGCTGACATTTGGCCGGGCCGAGCCACCCGAGATCGTGTTGCCGGGCGGCGAGATTGCGCGTCCCGGCGATCGCATCGAAGGCGGTGGCGGTGGCGGCTACGTGAGCGCCGCCGCTGCCACGGCGAATCTTGGGCTGAATCCGTTTCCGGACCAGTGCATCTACACAGATGAGGCGGCGGTCTTCAACGCCAGCTCCGCTCTAACCGTCACGCGAGACTGACCTCGACGCTCCTGGTTTGCCGCTATTGGTGCGCGTATCTCGACGGCTACTGGGCTCTGCGAGTCGCCTGAGCAGCTAATCGACGCCGATGTCTTCGTTCCACAACGTTGGTTCGTCGGCGATGAAGTCGCGCATCATCTCGATGCAGGTTTCGTCGTTGAGCACGACGACATCGACACCCCGTGACGCGAGCAGTTCCTCTTCGCCGAGGAAGGTCGCGTTCTCGCCTATCACGACCTTGGGAATGCCATAGAGCAGAATCGCACCCGTGCACATCGAACACGGCGACAGCGTCGTGTAGATAACCGACTGCTGGTAGACCGACGCTGGCTGGCGGCCGGCCCGCTCGAGCGCGTCGGTCTCGCCGTGGCGGATAGCGCTGTCCATCTGCACCCGCCGGTTGTGCCCTTGGCCGATGATCTTGCCGTCGTGTACGAGCACAGCGCCGATTGGAATGCCGCCCTCGGCTCGGCCGGCTTTGGCCTCGTCGATCGCGGCCTGCATGAACTCGTCCATTACGCGACCCATTCGGCCAGGGCGTCGCGAGTGGCCCGGTTGTGGGCGTCATCGGGGGAGTAGATACCGAGCCGAAGATCGGTTACCCCAGCATCGGCATAGGCGGCCAGTCCGTCGGCGATCTCGGTCATCGAACCGGTCAGGATCAGCTCGGTTGGATCGGTGATGCCCTCGCGGTCGAGCATGGCTCGGTATGAAGGAAGCGCCGAATACACGCTGGCAGCTTCGGATGCTGCTGCTCGAAGCGCGGCCGGATCATCGCCGACGCACAAATTCACCAGCGCGATGATGCGCGGCGCCGGTCGACCGGCCGCCTCGGCTGCCGCGTTGATTGTGGGCGCGGTGTGTTCGGCGATCGTGCGAGGCCCGCACTGGCCAACATGGGTGCCGGCGGCGACGGTGCCAGCCAGGTCGAGCATCTTTGGGCCGAGGGCAGCCAGCACGATCTGCACCGGCTCGCTCGGAACCGCCAGGGTCGTGTCCGCGCTCACCTGGTTCCCCGAGATCGCCACGGTCTCGCCATTACACAGTGGGACGAGCGCAAGGAGATACTCACGCACTCGCTCGACCGGCCGGCTCCAGGTTTCGCCGTAGGTTTCTTCGACAATGACTTGATGCGATGGCCCCACGCCCAACGTGAAGCGACCATCACATGCCTGTTGCGCAGTGCGGGCGAGTTGCGCCAGCGCAATTGGATGGCGTCCGACCGTCGGCACTACCGAAGTGCCCAATTCAATTCGTGGCGCGCCGGCGGCAGCGAGCGGCAGAGCGACCAAGGGATCAACGCCCTTTCCGTACGAGACCCAGTAGCTGTCGAAACCAGCCTCGTCAGCCCAACGTGCGTCGACGCGAACCTGGTCGACCGTGGCCAGTGTGGTGCCCCCGGCAAAGCCGATGCGTACTCCAAGATCTTGTGCTGCGCTCATGCACCCGACGTTAGTCGGACCCACCGGCGCAACCGATGCCGCCATGAGCATCTGATGCCCGTGGGATGGGGTGGGTCAGAACTCGATGATGTTCGGATCGTTGGTCACCGACAAGACCCGGGTCTGTTGGCGCCGATCAGGGAACGACTCGATGAAGTTTGTTGCCAGGTCGACAGAATCTCGTCTGGTTGCAAGGGCAACGCGGTCTTCGCCATTATTGAATACGAGCGTGTAGATGTGGTCGCCGTGGTCGACCGGCTGAAGCCAGAGCCCCTGCATCGGGGCTTGCAGCTGATAGTCCTTGCCGAATCCGTCGAAGATCAGCATGCGTCGATCGGTGTGCGTCAGCAGGTAGCCGTTGTCTGACTGCGGCATCTCGCTGAAGGCGTCCTCGTGCATTCCGAGTGCAGCAAGCACCTTGGTAAAGCGGAATCGGGCCGCAGCCTCGCGCTGCAATCGTTCTTCGGACGTCGCCACCTCGACCGCTTGATGCCGACGCCGCGACTTGAGCGGGGCCGGGTGCGGCTCGCTTGCGCTGAACGCGTCACAGGCAGCCAGGAAGACCTCGCCCTGCTTGAGCAATTTGCGATGGCGACGGGTGAGCTGAGCGAGCAGCGGCGCTACCCGATCGTTGGGCTTCGAGCCGAACATGACGGCCTCGACGCTATTGGGTTCGAATCAATAACTGGCGTCTGGCATTGCCCTTTTTCGCCCGTTGATGAACGCAAGTAGTTCCTCGTCGATGGCGGGGTCGAGCGGTGGAGCCTCGTATTCGAGCAACAGTTGTTTCCAGCGGGCGTTGGCACGCTGCGCCGAAGTCAGGCTGCCTTCTTCCTCCCACTTCTCAAAGCTGTCGTTGTTTGCCAGCTCAGAGCGCCAGAACGCGCTCTCGAAATTGGCGAGCGTGTGCTCGTTGCCGAGGAAGTGTTGGCCATGTTCATTGCTGCGGAACGCGGCCATGGCTTGACCGTTTTCAGACATGTCGATGCCACGGCCGTAGACCGTCATCGCGCCGAGTTGATCAGCATCGAGGATCAGCTTCTCGTAGCCAATCGACAGACCGCCTTCTTGCCAGCCGGCTGCGTGCAACACGAAGTTGACACCGGCCATCACGGTTGGAAGCAGGCTGTGCGCCGATTCGTACGCGGCTTGCGCGTCGGGGTATTTCGATGCTGTGAACTGCCCTCCCGATCGAAAGGGAACCCCTAGCCTGCGAGCCAATCCGGCCATCACATGAATGGCCTGGCCCGCCTCGGGAGTGCCGAACGTCGGCGCGCCCGTGGCCATTGACATCGAGCTGGCGAACGTGCCGAAGATGACCGGGGCCCCAGGCCGTACGAGTTGGTAGTACGCCATACCCGAGAGCGCTTCGGCCAGCGATTGCGCCGCCAATCCGGCGACTGTTACCGGCGACATGGCGCCCGCAAGGATGAACGGCGACATGATCGAGGCCTGGTTGGCACGGGCGTAGGCGGTGGCGGCGCCAAGCATGGTGGCGTCCCAGCGCAGCGGCGACGACGCATTGATCAGCGACGTCATGACCGTGCGGTCGGCGAGGTCTCCTCCGAACGCAATGCGGCTGAGCTCGATCGAATCTTCGGCCCGTTCGGTCGCGGTCACCGAACCCATATAGGGCTTGTCGCTGTACTTGAGATGCGTGTACACCATGTCGAGGTGCCGCTTGTTGACAGGAATGTCGACCGGCTCGCACACCGTGCCGCCCGAGTGATGCAGATGTGGCAAGCTGTAGACGAGCTTGACGATGTTCTCGAAGTCTTCGAGCGTGGCGTAGCGGCGGCCTTTGTCGAGGTCCATCGCAAACGGTGATCCGTAGTTCGGCGCGAACACCGTTGCATTGCCCCCCATCTGCACGCTGCGCGCCGGGTTACGTGCGTACTGTGTGAAGACCTTGGGCGCGTGTACTTGCACGATCTGGCGGCACATGCCCTGAGGGAAGTGCACCATGTCGCCGCGCACCTCGGCGCCGGCGTCCTTCCACAACTCGAGCGCCTCGGGGAAGTCCTGAAAGGCAATACCGATCTCTTCGAGGATGATGTCCGCGTTCGCTTCGATCTTTGCGTAGGCCTCGTCATCGATCATGTCGACCGGCGGCAGACGTCGCTCGAGCCATGCCGCGGTTTCGGCCTTGGTAGCGCGCGCCGCTTGTCGGCCGGCGCGACCGCCTCCACGGCGTCCCTTGCGTGCTGGTGCATTGGTCATGTGGTCTCCTGGTTCGGTTGGGGCTGGCGGCGGGACCGTCGGCGGCGTCCGCTATCGGTGGCGTTTCGGGGTGCGGTCGAACGAGGGAAGCCGAGCGCGGTGACGAAATGTTCTTGGAACCGTGGTTCGGTCGCGGTTTCGATCTTGGTGACGTCGAGCACGACAGCCTCGACTTCGCGGCGTTGGGACGCGCTGAGCAACAGTCGTACCGCTCCGCTTCCGGCCGCGTTGCCGACGGAACGCACGTTGTCGACAGGTATCTCGGGGATGATGCCAACGACCATGGCATGGGCCGGGTCGATGTGTGCGCCGAACGCGCCTGCGAGTCTGATTTCGTTGACGCTCGTGAGTTCGGCATGTTCCATGAGCAGATCGATGCCCGCTTTGAGCGCGGCCTTTGCCAGCTGTATCGCCCGAACGTCGGCTTGGGTGACGAAGATGTCGTCGACGATTCGGAAGTCGAACGTGCGACCGCTTGGGACGATTCGGTCGGTGACGACTGCGAGCTCACCGCGGATCACCCCCGCGGCATCGATGATGCCGCATTGCACCATCTCGCTTATCGCCTCGATGATGCCCGATCCGCAGATGCCGGTGATGCCGCTCGACTTTGTTGCGTCGTGGAAGCCATCTTCGTTCGACCACAGTCCAGACCCGATGACCTCAACCGTGACCTCGTAGCTCTCGCGGTCGATCCGCACCCGTTCGATCGCTCCGGCGGTGGCGCGTTGCCCGGAGCTGATCTGGGCTCCTTCGAATGCAGGCCCGGTCGGGCTCGAGCAGGCCAGCAGGCGCTTGCGGTTGCCCAGCACG
>JBDNHG010000256.1:0-5580 GCA_041688925.1 Acidimicrobiales bacterium
GGCGCGTTGCTGGGGCTCGCTCTGCTCGTAATGGTCAACCCGTTTTCGAGCGAGTGGACCGAGCCCGAGAAGCAGCGACGCGGGGGCATAGGGGCTGGACTGTTGCTGGTGTTGATTTTTCTGCTCTGGAATCCCGACTTCCTCGAGCGATTTGCAGCCAACAACGATGTGCTGGGCGCCGGCGAGGCTGGCACACCCGGCGACATTGGTGACGCCGACGGGGGCGCCGTAGAAACAGTCGCCCAGGCGACCGATGTGTTGCTGCTCGTCATCGCGGTGGGTGTGGCAGGCGCTCTATGGTATTTCCTCACGAGGAGCCAATTCGTGTCAGGGCCCGCCGACCAGAGCGCAGCCGACGAATTGTTCGAAGCAGATTTGGCGACGGCAATCGATCAGCTGATGGTCACGCTGAACGACGACAGCGATCCTCGAACCGCGGTGATGCAGTCGTACGCGCTGCTCGAGTCTGTGCTTGCATCGCATGGTTCGATCCGGGCGGCGCACGAGACGCCAACCGAACATTTGCAGCGGTCGCTGCAAAGGTTGCGCATCGATGCTGCGCCACTGATTCGACTTGGCGAGTTGTACGAAGTCGCTCGGTTCAGCGACCAAGAGATCACGGTTGACCAAGAACGCGATGCGGCCCGGTCATTGCAATCAGCCCGCACGGCATTGGCGAGCTTGGCATGAGTCGAAAAGCGATTGCGAGCTCACTGGTCTGGGCACTTGGCGTTGGCGGACTCGTCGCACTCCTCAATGGCGAACGCCGCGCCGTGTCCCTTCGCATCTGGTTGGCAGCGTTCGCGATCTGGTTCGCGTTGGCCATGATGCAGCGACTGTTCGCCGAGGTACCGGTCGCGACGTCGCGACTGCGTCCGATCGTTCGGTTGCGCTCGCGGCGTAGCCCACCACTAGACGGTCGCCTTCGAGAACTGCGGGCACTCGAGAGTCTGATTTTGCGAGCGCGAGACAACGATCGTGCCTATACCCAGCAGCTCCAACCCCGCCTGGCGGCCTTGGCCGACCACTACCTGCCGATGGTGCACGGCATCGACCGAGAGCTCGAACCCGAACGAGCGTCGGGGTTCCTCGGCGACCTGGGCTGGCTCGTCGACAACCCGTCGCCGACCCGCCCGCCGACACTGGCCGAGATCAACGAGCTGCTCGATGTGCTTGTCGACGAACCGAGCGCAAACGCTGGTTCGCCGCTCGCAACCCTCGCAGAGAGACCGAATGACTACTGAATCACGAATCGTGACGCTGAGCGTCGAAGAAGCTGCCGCAACATGTGCACGCATTCTCGATGCCATCGAGTCGGTGGTGGTCGGCAAACGTGACCAGCTCGAATTGGTGCTGAGCGGACTGCTGGCCGGTGGCCACGTGTTGCTCGAGGACCTGCCCGGGCTCGGCAAAACACTCATCGCCCGCTCGCTCGCCCAGGTCGCTGGACTGACGGTCGGTCGGGTGCAGTTCACACCCGACCTGATGCCCGCCGATGTGACCGGGTCGTTGCTCTATGACCAACAGCGGCGGCAGTTCGAGTTCCGCCAGGGGCCGGTCTTCCACAACGTCATGATCGCCGACGAGATCAACCGGGCACCTCCCAAGACGCAGGCATCATTGCTCGAGGCAATGCAGGAACGCCAGGTCACTGTCGACGGCGTGTCGCATCCCCTGCCGAAGCCGTTCTTGGTCTTGGCCACGCAGAACCCAATCGAGTTCGAGGGCACCTACCCCTTGCCCGAGGCGCAGATCGACCGGTTCCTGTTGCGCACCTCGATCGGCTATCCGAGTGCCGAGGACGACGCCGAGATCATTCGTCGGCGGCTCGCTCGGCGCACCGACGTTGTCTCCGTTCCTGCGGTCGTTGATCAGCCGACGGTGCTGGCGCTGCAGGCGGCAATGGAAGATGTGGCGGTCTCCGACGCCGTGATCGAGTACTGCGTGGCGCTCGTGCATGCCACGCGATCGAGCCCGCAGGTGCAAGCCGGGGCGAGCCCGCGTGGCGTCGAAGCGCTGGTCAAGCTGGCGCGAGCCAGAGCCGGGCTGGCCGGACGCCCGTACGTGACCCCCGATGACGTCAAGTCGATAGCGGTTTGTGCGCTCGCGCATCGCATTGTGCTGCGACCAGAACTCTGGGTCAGAGGAATCGAGGCGACGTCGGTCGTTCGCGATGTTCTCGCCACAGTTCCCACCCCGGCGACCTTGCCGACCGAAACAAAGAGTCGCCGGGCCGAACGCTGATGACGCGGCATGCGACCGATCGGCTCACGGTCGCGGTCGCGCTCAGTCTCATCGGCGCACTCATCGCGGTGCTCGCGGCCATGCCCGAGGTGGCGTTGTTCGCAGCGCCATGGATGGTGCTGTGCGCATTGGGCATGACACAACGGCACGACGACGAAATCGAGGTCCAGGTCGAATTGACCAAGGAGCGGGTGCTCGTTGGCGACACCGCCGAGCTCGTCGTGCGGTTGTCGTCGGCGAGCACAATCCTGGTTCGGCTGCGGCCAGAACCCAGCAGGTCGTTTGGGCCTCGATCGGCAGCGATGCATAGCGAGGTGGTCGAGTTGGTTCGTGGCGCGCCGTCGGCTTCGACCGAGGTGCGCTTCGATCTTCCGGCCACGGTCTGGGGCACCCATGACGTTGGACGGCTCGCTATCGAGGCGGTGGTGCCCTATGGGCTGTTTCGAGTTCGAGGTGTGGTGGCGCAACGTTTGCCGGTGCGCGTGCACCCGACCCCGGTGCAGCTGCAAGAACTGCTCACACCCTGGATGGTTCGTCGAGTATCGGGCACACATCGATCGAACGAGTCGGCGCAGGGCATCGAATACTCAGACATTCGAGAGTTTGCGGCGGGTGACTCGGTGCGCGATATAAACTGGCGAGCCAGCGCTCGCACCGGCGATATCTGGGTGTCGCAGCGCCATCCCGATCGGGCGAGCGACGTCGTGTTGCTCGTCGACTCCTTTGTCGAATCAGGGCACGATGTACGCGCGGTCTTCGGCCTGGTCGTCGAGTCGGCGGTGGCACTTGCCAACAGCCATCTGAGCGCTACCGACCGTGTTGGATTGATCGAGTTCGGCGGTGTGGTTCGCTGGGTCACGCCTTCGACTGGTCGAGTGCAATTACAGCGACTCGTCGACGCGCTACTGGCAACTGGACTGTATGCAAATGCGGCCGACAAAGAGTTGCCGATCTTGCCAAGCCGAGCCCTGCCGCCGCGCTCTTTCATGGTCGCGTTCACACCGCTGCTCGACCAACGTTTCATCGATGCGGTGTTTACAGCCAGGGCGCGGGGCCATGACGTTGCGGTGGTCGAATGTGCGCCGCTCGGACGATCGCCCGACGGACCTGAGGGCGGCGGTCCTGAGGGCGACCGGCCCGACGCAGAACTGCTTGCAAGACGGATCTGGCAGGCAGAACGGGCGATGGTGCGCGACCGCATGGCCGAACAAGGCATCGCTGTTGCACAGTGGGACGGAAATGAGCCCATCGATGTCACCCTGGCCCGACTCACACGGCGCCGCCGTCGAGCGGTGCGGGTAGGTCGGCGCTGATGACGCGGGCTGCATGGGTTGCGACAGTCGGGGCGGTGCTGCTCGCCGTCGTGACAGCGGTCGCGTTAGCAGCTACAGCGACCGAGGCCACGACGGCAGTGACGCCGCTGGTGACGGCGGGTGTTTGCCTGCTGGTGGTCTTCCTGGTGGTCGGGTCGAGCCGCTGGGTTGGTGTGGCCTCGGTCCCGATGATGGGAGCGATTGTGCTCGAGTCAGGCTTCAGTGATGATCCGTCATGGACTCGGTCAATCCTCATCGGCTGCTTGTGGTTCGTGACGATGGAGGCTTCGTGGGAGGCGATCGAGCGTCGCAGCGCGGGCCGACACACCCGAGCGGCGAACGACCGTCGTGTCCAAGAGATCGTCACGGTCGTCGCGGTCGCCCTGGTGATGGGGTTGGTCGCCGTGGCGGCAACAGCGGTGGCTCCGGTGCGCTCGGTGTTACTTCAGGCGATGGTGCTTGCTGGCTTGCTAACCGTCTTCGTCACGCTGGTGCGAGCTTCAGCGCGACCCCGTCACGATGCTGGGTGACGGGTCCCGAGAGCCAGCGATGGTGCTTGTTGACGCGGAGAGGGTGCGTTAGCGGGGGGCTGTCCACTCGAGTTTGGTGCCGGCTCCGGGTTGGCTGTCGATGGTGACGGTGCCTCCGAGGCTGGTTGCTCTGGTGTCGATGTTGTTCAGCCCGTTGCCTCGGACGCTGTCGGGGCTGATGCCGGTGCCATCGTCGGCGACGATCAGGTTGACGGTGTGTTGGTCGATGGTAAGCGAGACGTCGACGCGGGTTGCTTGGGCGTGGCGGGCGACGTTGGATAGTGCTTCGGTGAGCGTTGGCAGGAGTTGTTTAGTGAGCTGTGTTGGGATTGTTTCTGGGTCGCCATTGATGGTGAGGTTCGGGGCGTAGCCAAGTTGCGCGGTTGCGTGGTGAATGATGTCGTCAATGTCGTGGGCCACCAGCGTGTTGGTCGTGAGCTGAAAGATCGCGGTGCGGACCTCGCCGATGGTGAGGTCGAGTTCGGCGATGGTATTCGAGACTCGTTTTGCGGCATTTGGGTCGGTGATGGACGACTGGATGGACTGGAGGCCCATGCCGGCGGCGAACAGGCGTTGTATGACGAGGTCATGGAGATCGCGGGCGAGGCGCTCGCGGTCTTCGAGCATGCGCAGTGTTGATTCGGCGCGTCGGATGATTCCCTCGGCATCGATCCGGTCGGTGATGTCGCGCACCAGTGCGACTACCAGGCGGGGTTGCCGTGGCCCGGCCGCGGGCGGGCAGTCGAGGGTGACCTCGACGGGCACATCGGTTCCGTCTTTGCGTCGATGCACCGTCGTGAACGTGTGCGACTCGATTAGACCGGAAAGTACTGGTTCCAGTTCTGCTCGGAAGCTGGCTTCGGTGAAGTCTGGTTTGATGTGCAGGGGCGACATCGATAGCAGTTCGTCGCGGCTGTAGCCGAGTTGCAGTTGTGCGCCCCGGTTGGCGTAGGTGTACGCAAGCGTGTCCGCGGTGAACATCAGCACGGCATCGTGGGCCGCGTCGATCATTGTGAGTACGGCGTGGCTTTGTGCCTCGACGTTGAGCCGATCGGTGACGTCTCGAACCGTGGCCACCACTTGCAGGCCCTGGTTTGTGGTGAGCGGGCTGAGCGAGACCTCGACGGGAAACTCGGTGCCGTCTTTGCGTCGACCCATCAACTCGAGGTTGGTGCCCATCGAACGTGGCTGGGGTGCAACTCGATAGCGGGTGCGGTGGGCGGTGTGGACCTGTCGATGGCGTTCAGGGAGCAGCATTTCGACCTTGCATCCCAGCAGGGCGGCCCGGTCATAGCCGAATAGGGTTTCGATCTGGGTGTTGATCAGCGAGATCACGCCGTCCTCATCAGCCAGAAGCATTCCGTCGGGCGATGCTTCGACCATCGCCCATGCGATCGCTGCTTCGACGTCGGTCAGGGGCTCCAGCCCGGCGGCGTGGTCTCTGATGTCAATATGGGCCATTGGTTGCTGCCTTTCCTCTAGCGGTTCGGCAC
>JBDNHG010000257.1:0-1468 GCA_041688925.1 Acidimicrobiales bacterium
GGTTCTATGAGCGATTCACTACCCGATACTGAGCCCGTCACGCTCGCAGACGCGGCCGAGCAACTCGGCGTGCACTACATGACGGCGTATCGCTACGTACGCACGGGCCGCATGGTCGCCGAGAAACGTGGAGGCAAATGGTGGGTCACGCCCGCCGACCTCGCCGCGGTTGTTGCCGAAGGCACAGGCCCGCGCCGACGCGTGCCCGGCAGCACCATCGAACCGCGCCACCTTTCGGTCGCCCCGTTCGCCGATCGACTTGTCGCCGGCGACACCGCAGGATGCTGGGACATCATCAGCGATGCGCTCAGCGCCGGAGCCAGCCCGGTCGATGTCCACAGCCAACTCTTGCGGGTTGCCCTCGAACGCGTCGGTGACGCATGGGCCCGGGGCGAGCTGACCGTGTCAGACGAGCATCGAGCCACGTCGACGGCCTCACGACTCATGGGTCAGATGGGCCCGCTGTTTCGCCACCGCGGCCGCAAACGCGGCACGGTGATCATCGGGGCATTTGCCGGCGACCCTCATGCAATGCCCAGTGCGCTGTTGGCCGACCTGTTGTGCGACCGCCGCTTCGATGTGGTCGACCTCGGCGCCGATACACCCGCGGTGTCGTTCATCGAGGCCGCCAATCGCTGTGATGATCTCGTCGGTATCGGGCTATGCACACTGCTTGATGAGCTGGTGCCATCCGCGCTGCTTCACGCTCAGGCGGTGCGATCAGCGTTGCCGAATGTGCATCTGGTCATAGGTGGGCCGGGCATCATTCGATACGAAAGCGATGAATTTGTGATGCTGGCCGACGTGATCTCGGTCGATGCGCTGCATGCTTGTGATGCGCTCGACGAGGCAGCATCTGTCTCGGATACAACAGCTTCGAAGGGAGAACGCGGTGCCTGAAGGACACACAATTCATCGGCTCGCGCGTGATCTGAACAAAGCGTTTCGCGGATCGCCGGTGCAAGCCAGCTCACCACAAGGCCGTTTCGAGGCCGGAGCCCAGCGCATCAACGGTCAAACCTGTGAGCGTTTCGACGCCTATGGCAAACACCTTGTCGGCCAATTCGCCACCGGTGACGTGCTGCACATGCACCTGGGCCTGATTGGCAAGTTCCGCCAAGAGGAGGGCGACCCGGTTGGCGCAGTGCGGCTGCGGTTGTCGTTCGACGACACCAACTGGGATCTGCGGGGTCCAATGACCTGCGTGGTCGGCAGCCCCGAACTCGCCGACGAGGTCGCCTCGTCGGTCGGCCCCGATCCACTGCGCAAGTCGGCCAAAGCCGACGACTTTGTGGCAGCGATGAAACGGCGCCGTATCGCCATTGGTGCCGCGTTGCTCGACCAGAAGCTGATCGCAGGAATCGGCAACGTGTATCGGTCTGAGCTGTTGTTCCTGGCGGGCATCGACCCGCTGACCCCGGCGAACCAGCTCGACGACGCGGCACTGCACGATCTATGGAACCTCGCA
>JBDNHG010000258.1:0-3044 GCA_041688925.1 Acidimicrobiales bacterium
GCGTGACCCGTCGTCGGCCGAGGGGTTTCGTCCGGTCAGCTGGGATCACGCGCTCGATCGCACCGTGGCCGAGATCCGTCGTATCGGCGACCAGTTCGGCCCCGATGCGTTTGCGATGTTGTCGGGTGTGTCGCTGACCAACGAGAAGTCGTATCTGGTCGGCAAGTTCGCCCGGCTCGCGTTGGGCACCGCCAACCTCGACTACAACGGTCGGCTCTGCATGGTCTCGGCCGGCGCTGCGTCGAAGCGGGCACTGGGCGTCGACCGGGCACCGAATCCGTGGAGCGACATCCCGCTCGCAGATGTGATCATCGTCGCCGGCGCCAACGTCGCCGAGTGTGCGCCCATCACCACGAGCTATATCTGGCGAGCGCGTGACCGGGGCGCCAAGCTCATCGTCGCCGACCCCCGGGTCACTCCGTTGGCCCGTACCGCCGATCTCTTCCTCGGCCTGCGCCCCGGCACCGATTCGGCATTGTTCGGGGCGATCCTGCATGTACTCATCGAGAACGATTGGCTCGACCATGCGTACATCGATGCTCACACGAACGGCTTCGATGAGGCGGCTGCCGCGGTCGCAGACCACACCCCCCAGTGGGCCGCCGGTGTGACCGGCGTACCTGCTGATCGCATTATCGAAGCAGCTCGCATGTGGGGCACCGCCGCCACCGGGATGCTGCTGCATGCCCGCGGTATCGAGTACCACACCAAGGGCGTCGAGAACGTCAACGCATGTATCAACCTGGGCTTGGCCACCGGAAAATATGGCCGCCCCGGCTGTGGCGTGTGCACGATCACCGGCCAAGGCAACGGCCAGGGCGGCCGCGAACACGGCCACAAGTGTGATCAGCTTCCGGGCAATCGCGACATCACGAACCCCGAGCACCGGGCACACACCGCTGCGGTGTGGGGCTGTGACGTCGACGAGATCCCGGGCAAGGGCATCACCGCACAAGAGATTGTCGAGGCCATCCACGATGGCGAAATCAAGGGCCTGTTGTCGATCTGTTTCAATCCGCTCGTGTCGTTGCCCGACACCAAGTTCACCCGCGAAGCGCTCGACAAGCTCGAGTACTACGCCGTGATCGACTTCTTCCTCTCCGAAACAGCGCAACACGCCGACATCGTGTTGCCCGGCAGCCTGCAAGAAGAGGACGAAGGCACCACCACAACGGTCGAGGGTCGCTGCGTCAAGATCAACGCCGCAGTTGATCCGCCGGGCCAAGCGCGCCGCGACTGGGAGATACTGCAAGACCTCGCGCATCGGCTCGGCAAAGGCCACTACTTCGACTTTGACAACACCGAGGACCTATTCGACGAAATGTGCCGAGCATCGGCGGGAGGAAGCGCCGACTACGCGGGTCTGACCTGGGATCGCATCGTCGACGAACTAGGCATCTTCTGGCCTTGTCCTGAACCCGGACATCCGGGAACACCTCGCCTGTTCGAAGGCGGCCAGTTCTTCCATCCCGATGGCAAGGCCAAGTTCTTCCCCATTCGGTATCGCGACCCCGCCGAGGTCGTCGACGACGAATATCCGATCTGGCTCACGACGGGCCGGGTCGTCTCGCAGTATCTGTCGGGAACCCAGACCCGCCGCATTGCCCAACTGGTCGACCAATATCCAGAACCACTGTGTGAGATGCATCCCCGTCTTGCCGCCCAATTCGGCATCGAAACCGGTGACCGAGTCACCGTCACGTCACGACGTGGGTCGATCACCGTGCCCGCGAACGTCGTCGAGACAATTCGGCCCGACACGGTGTTCATTCCGTATCACTGGCCCGGAGACAAAGCGGCCAACACGCTGACCAACCGTGCGCTCGACCCAATCTCGAAGATTCCCGAATACAAGGTGTCTGTGGTGAGAATTGAAAAGGCCGCTGGCCATGTTCCTGTGCTCGACGAACGAGACACGCGGCTGCACGATGGCGAAGCTCCCGAGGATGCCCGATGATCGCCGGACAGATCTTCGTCATCGATCAGAGCCGCTGCATTGGCTGCGAAGCGTGCGTGCACGCCTGCGAAGAATGCGGCACCCATCGTGGTACCAGCCTCATCCATTTGGAACAGATCGACCCGGGTATCTCGACGCAGACCGCACCAATGGTGTGTATGCATTGCGAAGACCCGACGTGCGCCAAGGTCTGCCCGGCCGACGCCATCAAACAGAACGAAGTCGGCGTCGTCCAATCGGCGCTCAAACCCCGATGCATCGGCTGTTCCAACTGCGTGCTGGCATGCCCGTTCGGCGTTCCCCGCTACTTCCCCGAGCCAGACCAGATGATGAAATGCGACATGTGCTTCGATCGCACCTCGCAAGGGCTTGCCCCGATGTGCGCATCGGTATGTCCCAGCGAGGCGCTCTGGTATGGCACGCCTGAACAGTTCAGCGAGCTCCGCCCCGGGAAGCTGATCAATGAGTTCGGCTTCGGCAATCAAACGGTGCGCACGCTTGTCGCCACTGTCGTCGATGACCGCGCGGCTGGGCCACTCGACGTGACATCCATGACCGTTCGCGAACGATGGCAGGACGACCCCTTTGCGATCGGTATCGACCACCCACAGGTGACCTGATGACGACGACCGAACGACCGTCATCCGACGACGGCAGCGCTGCTGGTCACAACCCGCAAGACGGGCACGAGACGCCGGTGTGGCTACAGGATTTTCCTCACACCTCGGCAGGCGAAGACGAGATCTCGCGTCGTGCCTTTACGCGCTACCTGGTCGCTGGTTCGGGCGTGTTCGCCGCGTGCACCGTCGGGGCTGCGGTCTGGACATCACTGCGCGATCTCGATCCGGGCACCCCGACACCCATTGTTGACCTGGCCGAGGTAGCCGAGGGCGAGACACATCTGTTCCGCTATCCGGGTCCCCGTGATCCTGCGATCCTCCTCCACCTCGAGGGCGGCGAATTGGTGGCGTACAGCCAGAAGTGCACGCACCTCGGTTGCGTTGTCTTCTACGAGCCCGATGAGACCGAACTCATCTGTCCTTGTCACGAGGGGATCTTCGATCCAGCGAACGGCGAACCAATCGCC
>JBDNHG010000259.1:0-16600 GCA_041688925.1 Acidimicrobiales bacterium
GAATTCGATTGTGCACTCCCTTGGGGAGTGCACAATTTACGTACGGATAGCGACGGGTGTTGTGACTTCGGCGTAGAAGTCGTTGCCCTTGTCGTCGACCACGATGAAGGCTGGGAAGTCTTCGACGTCGATCTTCCAGATGGCTTCCATGCCGAGTTCGGGGTACTCGAGCACCTCGACCTTGCGGATCGAGTCTTTGGCCAAGCGAGCGGCAGGACCGCCGATGGAACCGAGATAGAAGCCGCCATGGGTGCGGCACGCATCGGTCACCTGCTGTGAGCGGTTGCCCTTGGCCAGCATGATCAGTGACCCGCTGGCTGCCTGGAACTGGTCGACATAGGGATCCATGCGGCTGGCCGTAGTGGGCCCGAACGAACCCGACGCATACCCCTCGGGGGTCTTGGCCGGACCGGCGTAGTAGATTGGATTCTCGCGTAGATACTCGGGCATGTCTTCGCCGGCGTCGAGACGTTCTTTGATCTTGGCGTGCGCTATGTCGCGTCCGACGACGAGCGTGCCCGACAGCGACAGACGCGTCTTGACCGGATACTGCGTGAGCTGCGCCCGAATTGCATCCATCGGCTGATTGAGGTCGACCTCGATCACATCGCGAGACAGGTCATCGTCGGTGGTTGCAGGAAGGAACCGAGCGGGGTCGCGTTCGAGCGCCTCGATCCAGGCACCTTCGCTGTTGATCTTGGCCAGTACCTGGCGATCGGCTGAACATGAAACGGCGATGCCGACCGGGCACGAAGCGCCGTGGCGTGGCAGGCGGATAACTCGCACATCGTGACAGAAGTATTTGCCGCCGAATTGGGCGCCGATGCCGAACTCGCGGGTCATCTGAAGGATGCGGTCTTCCCACTCGACGTCGCGGTAGGCGTGACCTGTCTCGCTGCCCGCTTTCGGCAAGGTGTCGAGGTAGCGGGTCGACGCCAGCTTCGCCATTTCGACGGCGTACTCGGCCGACGTGCCGCCGATGACTATGCCCAAGTGGTACGGCGGACATGCCGACGTGCCGATCTTGCGCAACTTCTCGTCGAGGAAGTTGATCAGGCTGGTTTCGTTGAGTAACGCCTTGGTCTCTTGGAACAAAAAGCTCTTGTTTGCCGAGCCGCCACCCTTGGCCATGAAGAAGAACTTGTATTCATCGCCGGGAATGGCTTCGATTTTGATCTCGGCCGGCAGATTGTTGCCGGTGTTCTTCTCGGTGAACATGTCAAGCGGAGCCAGCTGTGAGTAGCGCAGATTCGATGTCTGATACGTATCGAAGATGCCGCGAGCGATCGCTGGCTTGTCGTCGCCAGGCGTGAGGACGTATTGGCCCTTCTTGCCCTTGACGATGGCCGTGCCCGTGTCTTGACAACCAGGCAGAATTCCGGCGGCGGCAATGTTGGCGTTCTTGAGCAATTCGAGGGCAACGAAATGATCGTTAGCCGATGCATCCTCGTCATCGAGAATGTTCGCGAGTTGCTGGAGATGCGACGGACGAAGCAGGTGAGCTATGTCTCGCATCGCTTCGGCTGTCAGCGCGGTGATTGCTTCGTGGCTGACCTCGAGGAACTGACGTCCGCCGAGATCGACGGTCGTGACACCCTCGGTCGTGACGAGGCGGTACTCGGTGGTATCTGGCCCTTCGAGGGGCAGCAGGTCTCGGTAGTTGAAGTCCATGACAAGCCTCAGCCCAGTGCCGGCGTGCCGGGGTACGGAGGCGGGTCACCAGCAGCGGGTATCGACGGTCGGCTCCAGCTCATCTGGTTCGACAACTCGGCGGCGACGGTGCGCCATTCGGCTGGGTTCCAGCCTTCGGCGGCGCCGACGACGTTGAGGGCGTGGTCGATGTGTACGAACGCCGGTAGCGATTTGAGTTCGAGTCCTTTGACAAAGGCCCGATCGGGATCGGTGAAGGTCAGAAACTCGTCGGCCTTTGGGCCGAGGAACTCTCGTGCCTGATCATCGGTGCCGGTCACGAGCCAAGCGGTGCGCACATCTGCGGCGTTGTAAGACGCCAGCACACGGGCGGCCGTGTCGATGATCCACGAGCTTTCGTGGGTGAAAGGGTCGAGAACCACGACCGCCAAGTGGAACGTCGTGACCCAGTCGCCCAGGGGGCGAGGGTCACCCTGCAGCGGGTCGAGCTCGATCTCAGGTGGGGGAGCAGTAGCCATCGTCTTCGACGCTACCAGTCAGCGTCACGCAATGGCTGTGTCGAGAATCGCGATATTTGATCACTTCCCAGCTTGCTCATCCACCCAATCCCAACCCGATCTCCCTGGAATCTGTGACCCGGTGCGTTGACTATTTCAACGTGAGGGTTCACAGATGATTGGGGTGATGGTTTGCGAGATGATGCTGGGCTGACGGTTCGGGGAGGAGTCGAGGGGTACGGTTGGGGGGTGCATCCGATTGAGCGATTGCGGTATGTGGCACGGGCGACTCATGTCCCGGGCGACGTTCTCGCCAGAGAAACGGCGATGGCGTTGGCCGATTTTGTTGGCGACGACGCCGGCATGTTGATCGCGTGT
This sequence comes from Acidimicrobiales bacterium, assembly GCA_041688925.1. Classification (GTDB taxonomy): domain Bacteria; phylum Actinomycetota; class Acidimicrobiia; order Acidimicrobiales; family UBA10347; genus UBA10347. The sequence continues at coordinate 2,526 of JBDNHG010000259.1, forward strand.
AGTCGCATCCTTGATCGCCAACCATCGTCGGGACCACTCGTATGGCTGGCTGCGCATGCGCTTGGTGCACCAAACCAACGCAAGGCGCTTTGGGATTCGGTTGCAGCGCTCGAAGACGACAGCACCATGGCCGCAATGGCGTATTCGCTGCCCGACGATGCCGTGGTCGCTGCTGTTGGCTGGACCGACGCCCTGTCGTTACTCGCTCGCAAACGAGGCGATCTCGGCTTCGTCATCATCGACACCGACGGCAACGCCGAGTATCAGATAGACCGATTCGCTGATGACGGACAAGACATAACGACCATCGATGCCGAAGCTATGGCACAGGGCGTTTTCGATGCCACCCACCTGCTGGTCGGTCTCGACGCTCTCGGCACCGAGAGCTGTCTGGCGCCGCTCGGCAGCTTCCCCGCTGCTGCGGTGGCCCGTCATCTCGACGTGCCGGTGTGGGGCATTGCCTCTATCGGCGTCGCGCTCGGCGATCGCATGTACAGCGGGCTGACCAGACGATGGAATGAACAAAGCCGCGAGCCACGACATCTGCGGATGCGTGAGGAAGTGCCGACATCACTGCTCGATCAGGTCATTACAACGGCCGGTCTGGTGACAAGCGATCAGGCGGTGCAGGCGGGTGGCTGCCCGATCGTGCCCGAACTCTTCTGACGACTTCGAGCTAGAGCCGACGCGTGCACTACGCCGACCTCTCATGAGCCGCCTCCCGGTTGATCCCGCCGCTGTTGAATCGTGCACCGAACCGACTCCACCGCACGATGTGGTTGGACCGCTGCTTCTCTGGGTGCGAACCGAACTGCGCGACCTGCCCTGGCGCAACACACGCGACCCCTGGCATGTACTGGTCAGCGAGACGATGTTGCAACAGACCCAGGTCAGTCGAGTCATCGAGCGGTATCACGAGTTCGTCGATCGCTTTCCAACGGCGACAGCGTGCGCTGATGCTCCCACCTCGGCGGTGATCGAGCTGTGGGCCGGGCTCGGCTACAACCGTCGAGCGGTGAACCTGTGGCGTTGTGCTCGGCTCGTGGTCGACGAACACAAGGGCCGATTGCCCGCCGATCTCGACTCGTTGCTCGCCTTGCCCGGAATTGGCCCCTACACGGCGCGCGCAATTCTGGCGTTCGCCTTCGAACACGATGTCGCAGTGGTCGACACGAATGTGGGTCGCCTGCTCGCACGGTGGTCCGGTGAATCGCTCAAGGCGCGCCAGGCACAGACGATGGCTGACGCATTGATTCCCGAAGGATCGGGCTGGTTGTGGAATCAAGCCCTGTTCGACTTCGCAGTAGCCATCTGCACCAAACGCGACCCCGACTGTCGAGCGTGCCCGGTCGCCGACGCGTGCGCATGGAAAGGAGTCGGCCATGATCCTGCTGTGACGAGCGCCGGCGTATCGGGAAAACAGTCGCGCTTCATCGGATCTGAACGACAGGTGCGGGGCCGAATTGTCGCAGCGCTCCGCAACGGCCCGCTGCCGATCGAGGAGCTGCTTGCTTTGGGCCGCGCAAATGACGACGAGAGCGATGTCGTACGCATCGCCGACTCGCTTGTCGCCGACGGGTTGGCGGTGCGATCTGCGGGTCGCTTGACGCTGCCTGGGCACCAACAGTCCGGTACGTGACGAAATTCACGGGCCGGTTAACGGTTGGTTAACTCTGATCGAGTGTGAACTACGACCTAGACTGTCGACGTGGTTAGTACGGGGGTAACGTTCTACGGAGTTCGAGGGTCGACACCCTTTAGTGCGCCTACGCACGTCGGCTTTGGAGGCAACACCTGTTGCGTGGTGATCGACGTCCCCGACGAGAATCCGATCATCCTCGACATGGGCTCTGGACTGTTTGCCTACTCACGAGCGCTCGGCGACTGCGCACTCAATGCAACCGTGTTGTTGACCCATCTGCATTGGGATCATGTCGCTGGTCTGCCGTTCTTCGGCCCTGTGTTGTGCCCAGGTGGCAAGCTCGACATTTATGGTCCGCCTGACGAGGGACTGACGCTCGAGCAGGCGATCAACTCGCTCATCAAACCGCCCTTCTTCCCCGTAACCATCGAAGATTTCGCCGGCGAACTGCGGTTCCACGACTTCTGGTGCGACGACCTCGATGTCAGCACGGCAAAGATCTGGGCCCGCCCCGTTCCGCACACGAGTGCAACCAGCGGGTACCGCGTCGAGGTCGGCGGCAAGACAATTGTGTACGTCCCTGATCACCAACAGCCAATCGACGATGCCAGTCGGGTCGCGGACACCGTCCTTGAATTGTGCGACGGCGCCGACCTGTTGATCCACGATGGTCAATATCCTCAGGCGCTCTTCGACAAACGAGCTCACTGGGGTCACAGCACCCCCGACTACGCCGTCGAGGTCGCTCGACAGGCGGGTGTTGCTTCGCTCGCCTTGTTCTCGCACGATCCGCTGCACACCGACGAACAACTAGTCGCCATCGAGGCCTATGCCAAGAACCTTGGCGCAAAGGCCGGTTTGTCCAATGTCTTCTCGGCACGCGAAGGTGTGCGACTCGCCCTCGACGAACTGCCTGCCTGATGCCGATCTATGCCCTTGGCTCGCAAGAGCCGACCATCGCCTCTGACGCGTACATCCATCCGCAAGCCGTCATCATCGGCAGTGTCACCATCGGCAGCGAGTCGAGCGTGTGGCCAAGCGCGGTGCTGCGCGGCGACGACGGAGAAATCATCATCGGGGATCGCACATCGATCCAAGACGGCTCGGTGCTGCACACGACCGCCGAACTGTGGACCCGCGTTGGAAACGACTGCGTGATTGGCCACCTCGTGCATCTCGAAGGATGCACCGTGCTCGACAACGCGTTGGTCGGAAGCAATTCGGTCGTGCTGCATGCCGCCATTGTGGGCAAAGGGGCGCTGGTCGCTGCCGGCGCAGTCGTGCTGGGCGGCACCGAGATTCCCGACGGTGTAATGGCCACCGGAATTCCGGCCAAGATTCGCGAAGGCAAGTCGAGTGCCGAAATGATTGCGATAGGCGCCGCCAGCTATGTCGAGCGTGGTCGCCGCTTCGCCAAAGAGTTGCGCCGACTCGACTGACGAACCCACCTGACGCAACCTGGCAGACACGCCAACTGGTGTGACGTCGGGGCCAAAGGCGTTAGAAGCCGAGACGCGTGCGTCCGTGAAGCTGTGCGTTGATGCCCTCGATATAGCGCACCGGCGTGAGCGCATTGCCCTGGCCAGTGAACGCGCCGACCCGCACGGCGTGTCGCAGCTCGTCTTGATTGGCAATCCCCTTGACGCACGTTGCTATGCGCAAGGTCGAGACGGCCCGCAGCAGTCCGGTGAGTACGTCAGGAGCGAAGGACGACGCATCGATCTTGACCATTGTTGGTTTCCACTCGGCCAGTGCTGGCACCGTGATCGGTCCTTCGCCGAACCCGTCGATCACGATGTTTGCACCCACCGCTCGAAGTTCGTTGAGCATCGATCGTTCGCGCTCACCTCCGGTGATCAGATCGTTGCCATCGACCTCGAACGCAATCGACCCTGGGGCAAGGTCGTTGTGGTTGATCGCGTTAGTCACGCGTTGTACGAATGCAGTTGCGGCCAACGACTGGGTTGAGACATTGAGCTGTATCCGTGGCGCCTGGTCGCCGAGAGCGGCGTTCCAACGACGTGACAGCCGTACGGCGCGGTCGAGAACTGCGGCGTCGAACGCTTCGCTGTGTTCGTGCGCCAATCGAAAGAGTTGGTTGGCATCGTCGACGAAGGGGCCATGGTCTTGTAGCTGGACAAACAGTTCGACCCCATAGATCGAGCCGGTGGCGAGCTCGAAGATCGGCTGCGCAGCGATACCAAGACCATTGCTCGCAATCGCCTGCAACACGCTGGAGCGCATGGCCTCGTCGTCGCGCTGCTTGGTGCGCATCTCGGCGTCGAAGATGGCGAGCTGACCGCCACCCCGGGCTTTGGCTCGGTACATAGCGGTGTCGGCCCGGCGGATCAGCTCATGGCTGTCGGCTTCACCTGAACGGCTCACAGCGATGCCAATGCTGGCCGAGATTGCGTGATGGTCGCCGGTCTCGTGCAACGCAGCAAGGATTTCCTCGGCGAGCTCTTCGGCTTCGTCGAGATCGACAGCGTCCTCATAGATGACCACGAACTCATCACCGCCGAAACGCACGGCGAGAGCCCCAGGTGGAACCTTGGTAGCGATGCGCTGCGCTGTCTCGATGAGCGCGGTATCGCCAACCTCGTGCCCATGGCGGTCATTGATTGCCTTCAGCCCGTCGAGATCGATGAACAGGGCAACGAGCAGGCTGGCATTCACTCGGTTGGTTCGCACTGCGCGTTCGAGTCGCTGGAACAACGCTGATCGCGTCGGCATGCCGGTCAGCGAGTCGCTCACGACGTCGACGGTGTCGGGTGCCCCGGGCAATGCAAACAACAACGACGCATAGTCGGGGTGATCGGTGCCGGTCGAGACATGTGGCACCACCATGGTTGGGGTGGGTCCTGTGTCGAGTCGCTGGTCGCCGAGACGAATGCCGCCCGCCCAGGTGTTTCCGGAGCGCACTCGGGGCAGCACGGTGTCGGTCAACAGCTCGAGGTCGGTGCTGGTCACAAAATGGGCGAGCCCTGCAGGCAGCTTGTCGGCGCGCGGACCGAGCACCTGGCTCGCTGATGCATTGATCTGCACGATCGTCTGCGCATACAGATCGATGACCGCCCAGCCGTCGTACCCTGCCGTCAGAGGCTCGGGTTCGGCCTTCGAGTCACTCATCTCCCTGGAGTTTCGCCGGTCGGCCCGCGAATTGTGTGTCAGCACCACTTCTGCAGGTTCTTGACGATCTCGGGAACATCACCGGGGAACCATACGTTGGCCAGCCCTGCATTGTCCCTAGAATCGCAATGTCCCTCGCAAGAATCGCAATGTCCCTCGCAGCGCAGTGTCCATACACTGCTCGTGCAACCCAACCAGGCGCCCCGGGGCGTCCGTGAAGGAAGACACATGGCAAACACCGACGTAGATCTGGGCCTTGGTCGCTACAAGCTTGGCTGGAGCGACGAGGAGAACTATGTCTTCAAGCCCAAAAAGGGCCTGTCGACCGACATCGTCAATGAAATGTCATGGATGAAAGGTGAGCCACTGTGGATGCGCGATTTCCGCCTCAAATCGCTGACCCGCTTCGATAAGCGCCCCATGCCGAATTGGGGCGGCAACGTCAACGGCATCAATATCAACGACATCTACTACTACGTCAAACCCATGCAGGGCCAGGCCAAGGATTGGGACGACGTACCCGAGTCGATCAAGGACACCTACGAGAAGCTCGGTATTCCCGTGGCTGAACGCAAGTATTTCGCCGGTGTCACCGCTCAGTACGAAAGCGAGGTCGTCTACCACAAGAATCGCGTCGACCTCGAAGAGCAGGGTGTCATCTTCACCGACATGGATACCGCGCTTCGCGAGTATCCCGAATTGGTGCAGCAGTACTTCGGCAAGATCATCCCGCCGAATGACAACAAGTTCTCCGCGCTCAATTCGGCCGTGTGGTCGGGTGGCAGCTTCATCTATGTGCCACCAAATACCGAAGTCGAACTGCCATTGCAGGCCTACTTCCGCATCAATACCGAGAACATGGGGCAGTTCGAACGCACCCTGATCATCGCCGACGAGGGATCCAAGGTCCACTACATCGAAGGCTGCTCGGCGCCGGTCTACTCGACCGACTCGCTGCACTCAGCAGTAGTCGAGATCGTGGTCAAGCCCCACGCTCGCGTGACTTATACGACCATTCAGAACTGGTCGAACAACGTCTTCAACTTGGTCACCAAGCGTGCCCGTGTCGAAGAGGGTGGCCACATGGAATGGGTTGATGGCAACATCGGAAGCCAGCTCACCATGAAGTACCCCGCCGTCGTCATGGTAGGTCCAAAGGCATCCGGAACTGTTCTGTCGGCCGCCTATGCGGGCCCAGGTCAGCATCAAGACGCCGGCGCCAAGATGACACACGCCGCTCCTGAGACGACATCGAAGATCATCTCCAAGTCGATCTCCAAAGGTGGTGGCCGCACGAGTTATCGCGGTCTGGTGCGGGTCGAGCCCGATGCGCACGGCTGCAAGAGTTTCGTGCAGTGCGACGCACTGATCCTCGACGACGAGAGCGTCAGCGACACCTATCCCTACATGGAGATTGGCTCGCCCGACGCAGTTGTTGGTCACGAGGCGACCGTCTCCAAGGTCGATGGCGAGCAGATGTTCTACCTGATGAGCCGTGGATTGTCCGAAGAACAAGCGATGGGCATGATCGTCAACGGGTTCATCGAACCAGTGACCCGTGACCTGCCAATGGAATACGCGGTCGAGTGGACGCGCCTCATCGAATTGCAGATGGAGGGCTCTGTCGGCTGACGCCGGCAGGTGATTCGAATGCCGATGAGGCAAGACTGCAAATTTTTCGAGAGTCGCTCGTACGCGAGCGGTGACACCGTGCGCAAGTGCGATCTCGATCTCGCGCCCGAGGCGCCGTGGCGGTGCCCCGACGATTGTGGGGCATATACCCCTCGGCTTGCCGACGTCAATTGGCGTCACGGCACGCTGGTAACGCCGCCGACCCCCGATGAGCCCGCGTCGCTCGGCGACGACGACTCGATCGCAGAGTTGCTCAATGCAGCCGAAGAAATCGTACGTGGCGCGGGTCCTGACATCTTTGCTGATATCGAAGAAGAACGAATCGCCGACGAACGAGCGAACCAAGGTCTCGGTCGCTTCTTCCGACGCAAGAGGAAACGGAAATAGTCCACTGATGGATCCCTTCAATTCGGCTACTCACCCAGTGGGTGGCCACGACCGTCGTGCGCACGCGTCACAGCGTCTCGATGGTGCCTCGCTTCCCAGCTGGGAGCTCGAAGAATGGCGTTACAGCACGATCAAAGATCTCGAACTCGAGAACTATTCGATCGTCGATCAGGCTGTCGAACTCAGCATCGACGAACTTGCGAGTTTGCGAGCCAGGTGCACAACACCAAACCTGGCAGTGACCCGCAATGGACAACTCGTGCACGCACAAGGTGTGGTCGGGGTCGAAGACTCCGTCGACGAAAGTCGGCTTGCGGGCAACGGTGACTTGTTCGGCGACATGAACGAAGTGTTTGCTCCGAGCCCGTTACGGGTGGTGGTGAAGGCCGGGCAAATGATCGAGGACGACGTTGTTGTCGTGCATCTGATCGACCGTGACGGTGCAGCTGTTTTCACACGCCTGGTGATCGATGCCAGCGAAGCGAGCGCAGTGAAAGTGCTCGAGATCTTCGAATCGACTGACGTCGACGCGTTGGTCGTACCGCAGATCGAGATCACCTGCGCCGGGTCGGCCAATGTGGGATACGTCGGCCAACAGAACCTGGGCGGACGCGTCTGGCAGGTCGGCTCACAGATCAGCGAAGTTGGCCAGCAGGGAACTTTCCGGTCGTCGCTGGCCGCATTCGGTGGTCATTATGCACGTATGCGTTCCGACTGCCGGTTGCAGGGCCGAGGCGCACACGGCGATCTCGACGCAATCTATTTCGGCAATAGCGATCAGGTGCTCGACTTCCGCACGTTCCAAGACCACAACGCGCCGAACACGACCAGCAACCTGTTGTTCAAGGGTGTCGTCGACGACGCGTCGCGTGCGATTTATACCGGCCTCATCCGAGTGTCAGAAGACGCGCCTGGCACCGTTGCCTATCAAACCAATCGCAACATCAAGCTCGGCAAAGAAAGCTGGGCCGAGTCGGTGCCGAACCTCGAAATCGAGACAAATGACGTCAAATGCAGTCATGCATCGACCGTCGGGCCGATCGACGAAGACCAGCGTTTCTACCTAGAAACCCGTGGTATACCGTCAGAAGTCGCCGACCAATTGATCGTCGCCGGCTTCTTCGACGAGGTAATTGAAGATCTTCCGATCAAGAGTATTGAGTCTGCCTTGCGGGCTGCGATCGACGCCAAGCTGAAAGAAAGCGACGCCGTAGGGGTATGAGCGACGAACTGACACCGGTGCGATTGTGCGCCGAAACCGACCTCGAAGTCGGCCAGGCTCGCCGATTCGACATTGGTGACCACCGCATTGCCGTCGTCCGAGGCGAAGCGCAGTGGTATGCCGTCGACGACGAATGCACCCACGCCGACTATTCGCTCGCCGAGGGCGAAGTCAACCTCGAAGAGCGCACGCTCGAGTGCTGGAAACACGGGTCGTTGTTCTCGCTCACTACCGGCGAAGCACTCACACTGCCTGCAACCCGTGCGGTCCACGTGTACTCGGTCACCGTCGAGGCCGGCGAAGTCGCTGTTGCCCTTCCAACGCAAGGAACCGCACAATGAGCGAACTCGTCATTCAAGACCTGGCCGCACGAATCGGCGACAAGCAGATCCTTCGGGGTCTCGACCTGACTGTTCGCAGTGGCGAAGTACATGCGATCATGGGGCCGAATGGCTCCGGCAAATCGACTTTGGCTGCGGTCGTCATGGGGCGCCCGGGCTACACGGTCACCGGCGGGTCGGTGAAGCTCGACGGTGTCGAGCTGCTCGACCTCGAACCGTACCAACGGGCCCAGGCCGGCATGTTCTTGGTGATGCAGTATCCAACCGAGGTGCCCGGTGTGCGGGTTCCGGCGATGATGCGTGCTGCATACGAGGCGTCGAATCGCGATGGCGCCGATGTCGATGCTGCCATCGCTAATGAGGCCCGCCGACTCGAGATACCCGACGGTCTGCTCGACCGTCCGGTGAACGTAGATCTGTCTGGCGGCGAGAAGAAGCGCAACGAGACGATGCAGCTCGGCGTGCTTGCGCCCAAGTTCGCAATCCTCGACGAGCTCGACTCGGGCCTCGACGTCGATGCCATGCGTCTCGCCTCGTCCCGGATCGAGCAAGAAACCAACGAGCGCAACATGGGCGTGATCGCGATCACTCACTACAACCGGCTGCTCGCTGAACTAAACGCCGACTGGGTGCATGTGCTCGTCAATGGTCGCATCGTCGACCGCGGTCCGGCCGCACTGGCCGACGAGATCGAAGAGCGGGGCTATGACCGCTGGATTGCTATGGGAGCCACCGAGGTCACCGTCGAGCTCGGCGGCGCTCTTGGTTCGCTCATGTCGGTTGGCGCTTCGGCGGCGGCTGACGCCTTTGCCGACCCGTTGGCCTGACCAGCGACCGGGCAAACCTCGACGGTCGAGGCATCTCGACGGTCGAGGCATTAGGTTGCGTTCATGGCCCGACCTGCATTGCTCACTGAACCTGAACTCGCTGACTGGTTGCAGCACCACACATCCTGGGAGCGTGCCGAACTGACGTTGACTCGTTCGTTCGAGTTCGCGGACTTCAGCGAGGCATTCGCGTTCATGACTCGGGTAGCGCTCATCGCAGAGAAGCTCGATCACCACCCCAACTGGAGCAATGTCTACAACACCGTCGATATTGCGCTCACGACGCATGACGTTGGTGGCATCACCGGCCTCGATGTGGAATTTGCTACCGCGGTCGACGCATTGGCCGCCAACTAGGGTCGTCGAGATGGGGCTTCTCACGAACGATCACTTGCGCTGGATTGGTACGACCGATCTACCGGTAACGGTCGAAATCTCACGCCGTGACATCATCAAGTACGCCACGGCAACCAATCAGCGACAGCCGAAGTACCTGAGCGGTGATGAGGCGCCCCCAATGTTTGTTTTCAATCTGTTCTCCGAGCTTCCGACGCTCGCTGAGCTGCGCGCCGACGGGCTGCCTCGCCGCAGACGCGGCGGTCCAGCCTTGCCACTCAAGCGGATAATGGCCGGTGGTACGAGCATCGACCTGCATCGGTCGATACGACCAGGCGACGTGTTGACCGCCACGAGAACGCTGATTGCAATGTCTGAGAAGGAAGGCCGTTCAGGCCCACTGATCTTTACCGAATACCTCACCGAGGTGGTTGACGCCGAAGGCCGATCGGTGATGGAAGAGCACCAGACCGGAATCGCTCGATGACGAGAGCCGCCAGACCAGACGGAGCTGCTGAGCCAGATGAGATCGGGCTGGTTGTTCACGAGTTGGCGCCGCCGATCAATCAGATCGCTGTTGGTGATCTGCTTCCTGTACGTACCCATACCCCGACAAGTGTCAGCCTGTTTCTCTACAACGCCGCTGTGTGGAACCCGCACCGAATCCATTACGACGAAACCTATGCGGTGCAGGCCGAAGGGCATCCGGGCATCGTGATCGATGGCCCGCTCCAGGGCGATTGGATCAGCCAGGTCGTGCTGAATTGGCTCGGCCCGCACGACGAGTTGGTCCGCTTCAGCTATTCGAACCGCACTGCGGCCCATCTCGGCGAGACGCTGACGAGTGGAGGTCGAGTCACGGCGGTCGACCTGGCCAAGAGCCTGGTTGAAATTGCGCTCTACGTTGCGAATGCTGGTGGCGAAGTCACCACGCCTGGCGCAGCGACGGTGTCTCTCGCAGGCTGATACCCAGGCACTCGACGTGCCATTCGGACTAGGCGACTGAGGTAGTTGCCCACTAGTCCGAACAGCGCAGATTTGGCGTTCGCTGCGCGACCTGAGACATCGAATGCCGAATAATGAACACATGAGGTTCGGGATTCGTCTGAGGTTTGCGGTGTGGCTGTTCGCCGCCTTGCTTCCTGTTGGCGTTTCTGCTGTGTACATGTTCGATCGCATCGAGGACGCCGTGTCAGAGCGGGCCGCTGCCGACCTCGAGAGCTTCCGGACCATTGAGGCAGCGCGTATCGACGACGCGGTAACGACCCTGAGCGACAGTGCTCGAAAGTTGGCGGCCGAGCCATCGGCGACGACGATGACGACGAGCGTTGTCGATGCACGTGCAGCCAGCTCGCAGGATGGCCCGTCCCAAGCTGCTGCCCGGGACGCGATGATCATCGGGGCCGAAGAGTTCGGACCCGTCGATCCGTTTGGGCAACAACCGCTCGAGGGGTTGGCGGCGTCTCTGCTGAAACGCAGCGATACCGCCGGACTAGACGTTGCAGCGCTTCAGATCATGGGTCTTGACGGCGTCGTGCTGGGTGAGACAAGCGGCTTCGATTGGACACCTCTTGACGAGTCGATCATCTCGACCGCCCTCAGCGACGGCGAACCAATCGTTGGTGATGCGTTTCGTGATGCAGACGGCCAAGCCCGACTCGGCATCGTGGCACCGATCCCCGGGCCCGAACTCGATGCTGTGGGTGTCGTCGTGTTCGAGTTCGAAATCGGACCTGTGCTTGACCGTGTCGTCGCGCACGAAGCCTTCGGCGCGACAACCGAAGCTCACCTGTTCCAGAAGATGTCGAATGGTGACGCCGAGGCGATCACCGCGCTTCGTTTCGAACCCGCTGCCGCGTTTTCAAAGGTGATTCCGGCTGACCTGGACTTGCCGGTCAACACGGCGCTGAACGCGCCCGAGGGAACGGTGCTGTTTGCGCAGGACTATCGGGGCGAGGACGCGATCCTCGCGGTCGAGACGCTCGAGACGACCGGATGGGGGCTCATCGTGAAGATCGACCGCTCTGAAGCGCTCGAGCCGGTCCTGGCTCACACGACAGCATTGAAGGGGATCGCTGCATTGGGCGTGATCGGGGTTCTGGCCGGATGGGCAGTACTGCTCGACCCGGTTGCTCGCAGACTGCGCCGACTCGCCGATGGGGCAGCACGCGTCGCTAGCGGCGACTACCAGAAACCGCTCGATGACCGCGGCTGGGACGAAATCGGCAGCGTTGCCAAGAGCATCGATTGCCTGGCGACCGACCTTGCGGCCGACATCGCTGTGCGAACCGATGTCGAGAATCGCCTTCGGCATCAGGCGACTCACGACGCAACAACAGGGCTATACAACCGCCAATTCGCGACGAGCCTCATGCACGATCTTGCGCAGTCGGCAGAGGAATCCGACAAGGTGCCGGCGTTCTCGCTGTTGTTTCTCGACCTCGACAAGTTCAAAACGATCAACGATCGATTCGGCCACGCTGTCGGAGACGGCGTGCTTGCCGCCGCAGCGCGTCGCCTGCTCGACGTGGTCGATGCTCGTGGGTCGGTCGCCCGTTGGGGTGGCGACGAGTTCGTCGTCGTCCTTCCCGCTACCGCAGAACTCGGTGCCAATGCAATGGCGCTCAACATCGAACAAGCCTTTGCGACGCCGATCGATATCGAAGGCGTCGGTCACGACGTGCGTGCCAGTATTGGCTCGTCGACCTATCGTCTCGGCACCCCGCTTGGCACGCTGCTGCGGATGGCCGACGAGGCAATGTTCGCCGACAAGTTGAAACGTACCGGCAGCGGATCCCGGTCGCCAGAGACCATCCGTGCAGTTGAGCGGGCGTTGGCCAGCGACCAGGTCGAGGTGCATTTCCAGCCACTCGTTGCAGGATCAGGTCCAACACTGAGCCTGTTGGGTGCCGAGGCCCTCGTGCGGCTGCGTGACCATCGCGGTTCGCCATTGAAACCAGGGGCGTTCTTACGCCTGATCGAACGGTCACCGATTGGACGTGACCTCGATCGGCGCGTGTTACAGAATTCGCTGACACAGGTTGCGCAGTGGATCCACCAGGGATCGCTGCCGCCAGATTTCCGCTTGAGCGTCAACTGCTGCCAAGCGTTCCTGGGTGACGACGCCACACCAGACTTCATCGCCCGCACGCTCGAAGGCGTCGGTCTCTCGCCAAAGAATCTGATGCTCGAGATAAGCGAGCAGTCGTCCATTATCAACCCGGGGATCATCGATGACATCGACCGACTCGGGGTTCGCATCGCTGTCGATGACCTCGGCATGAGCAACAGCAATATCGACCGCCTGGTAGGTGGAAGAGCATCGGTCGCGAAGATCGATCGTCGATGGCTGCAATCGTCGACCTCGAAGGAAAGTGAGACCCACGAGAGCGTTGTACGTCATCTCGTCTCGCTGTGTGACTCGATCGGCTTCGATGTCATTGCTGAGGGAGTCGAAACCCAAGAGCACTATGCACAAATGAGCGATCTCGGCGTGTCTGAATTTCAGGGCTACTTGTTCGCTCGCCCTCTTTCGGTCGACGACTTCGCCGGACGTTTCTTCAGCGGCGATTGAGCCAACCCATCGTTCGATGTGATGGTTGGGCCCTAGAGCCCGTAGGTTCATTGGTGTGGACGGGCCGTTCTACCTACCAATTGCCGATGAAATAGCCGTTTTCGAAGCGGCCACGGCAGCGCGGCTGCCGGTGTTGTTGAAAGGCCCGACGGGCTGCGGAAAAACTCGCTTCATCGAGCACATGGCATGGCGAATGCGTCGAGATCTCACCACGGTGGCGTGTCATGAAGACCTCACAGCAACCGATCTCGTCGGTCGCTACCTGCTCACCGGCGATGAAACCGTGTGGATGGATGGCCCCTTGACACGGTCGGTGCGCAGCGGTGCGATCTGTTACCTCGACGAGATCGTCGAGGCACGCAAAGACACCACGGTCATCATCCACTCGTTGACCGATCACCGCCGGGTGCTGCCGATCGACAAGACCGCCGAGATGGTCGAGGCGCACGATGCATTTCTCTTGGTCATCTCGTACAACCCCGGCTACCAGAGTGTGCTGAAGGACCTCAAACCCTCGACTCGACAGCGGTTCATCAGCATCGAGTTCGACTATCCCGCCATCGAGGACGAAGCCGTCATCATCTCGGCCGAAACCGGCGTCGATGCCGAAACAGCGCACCGACTCGCCAGGTGCGGTGCCAACACGCGTCAACTGCGCGAACGAGGATTCGAAGACGGCATCAGCACGCGCCTGCTTGTATACGCCGCACATCTCATCGTGCAGGGCATCTCTGCGCGCAGAGCGTGCCGGGCCGCGTTGGTCGAGGCCGTCAGCGATGACGCCGACATGCAGCAGGCTGTCGCCGACATCGTGGATGTCATCTTTCCGTGATTGCACTCAGCGACGTGCAAGCGTCATTGTCGCTGTTCGCCGAAGCGCTGGCCGGCGCACCGGTTGCCTTCACCGTTGCTGACTCGACACTCACCTGTTGGCCGTGGGCCGTCGAGCCAGACGAATGTGTCGGCTCGTCCACCGCCGAAGATC
>JBDNHG010000260.1:0-5407 GCA_041688925.1 Acidimicrobiales bacterium
GACCGAACTGCTGGTCGATGACAATCGTACAGCCGATGCGCCGAACTGGCGGTCACTGCCACGCCCACGGGTCAATGCCACCGACCCAGCGGCCAGTTTCCTGCTCGGCCTCGCCGACGACGACCCCGAACAAGCCCACCTCCAACTCAGCCAGGCCGTCAACGAGCAGCAGGTGCCGTGGACGCACGAGACCGCGTTCGTTTCAGCCATGACCGCGGTCGAGGCGAACCGCGATCCGGCGCCGGTCCTCGAGAGCCTGGCCAGCGTCGACCCATGGGACTGGCGAATTCGCTGGATCGAAGGATTGCAGTCAATCGTGCAGAATCGGCCCGATCTGGCCGCGGAGAAATTCAGCCAGGTGTGGACTCAGGTCCCGGGCGAAATCGCGCCGAAGCTCGCTGTTGCTCTGACCGCCGAGATGGCCGGCGAATTCGACCGTGCTGGCAGCCTCTACCAGTCGATCATGGGCACCGACCCGACCTATGTGACCGCCGCATTCGGACTCGCCCGCTGCCGGGCCGCAGTAAAAGACCGTTTAGGGGCCGTCGCCGCCTACCAGAGCGTGCCCGCGAGTTCAGCCGGTTACTTCGATGCACGCATCGCTGCGGCACGTGCCTATGTGCAACCGTTCGACGGCACGAACCCATCCAAGGACGACGTCGTTGCCGCAGTACGAGTGCTGGAAGACGTGCAGCTCGACACCATCGAACGCGCCGAAATCACCGTGCAGATCCTCGATCAGGCGCTGGTTGGATTGTCTGGTGGAACCATCAGCGAGGACGACGCGACGCGCCTCTTCGGCGAACCCTTCACCGATCGTGGCATTCGCCTCCAGCTCGAGCGCACTTATCGCGAACTCGGTCGTTTGGCCACCAGCCGTGATGAACGGATCCGCCTGATCGACAAGGCAAACTCGGTTCGAGCCAAGAGTTTCGTATGACGACCCGAACCTGTTCCAGCTGCGTCGCGCAGAACGCAGCCGAAGCCAATTGGTGCGAAGCCTGCGGCGCAGATCTCGATGCCGCCGCTGTTGCGCCGCGGCTGCCCTGTGTGTCGTGCAACGCGGCCGGCGTCGAGATAACCGCCGACGGCTGGTGTCAGCTCTGTGGCACCAAGCAGCCGGTCCCCGAAGACCATGTCGTTGCCGACCATGGCTGGTTCGCGATCGTCAGCGACCGCGGCCGAGTGCATCGCACCAACGAAGATGCCGGCGCAGTTGCCGCACGAAGCAGCGGCGTCGCGCTCGTCGTATGCGACGGCGTCTCGTCGACCGACCACTCACAACACGCCTCGCAGAGTGCTTCGCGCACAATCATCGAGATAATGCAAGAAGCCCCGGCCGCCGCGATGAACAGCGCCCAGGTCGAAAAGCTGCTCGTCGACGCGGCGCTGGCTGCGCAGGCCGAGATCATCGAAGTCACGTCGAACTCCTCGTCAGAACCGCCCTCGTGCACGATGGTGACCGTGGTGGCCGAGATCGCCGGAGCACATGCCGACCTGCGGTTCGGGTGGCTCGGCGACAGCCGGGCGTATTGGCTGGCGAACGGCACGGCGACCCAACTGACCCGCGACCACTCGTGGGCGACCGAACAGCAGGATCTGGGCGAACTCGCCCATGCCGTGATCGACGCCGATCCTCGAGCTCACTCGATCACTCGCTGGCTCGGCGCCGACAGCCACGACGCGACACCTGAAGTGCAAACGATGCGCGTTGAGCTTCCGGGCATACTGCTCGTCTGTTCCGACGGCCTGTGGAACTACGCACCCACCGAGCCCGAACTACACGACATCGTCTATGCCGCCGGCCCCGACGAAGCAGCACTGGCCCGCGCCGAACGACTCGTGGCGTTCGCCAACGCCCAAGGCGGCCATGACAACATCACGGTCGCAATCGCTGATCTCGAACCCCAAGGCTGAGCGTGCAAAACTGGCACAACGACCGCAGGCCGGCCCCGAACGAAAAACCAGGAGAACCTCATGGCTGACTTCACCGCACAGGTGTTTCAGAACGAATACCTTCCCGCCGGCGGTGACACGGTCGATGCCGTCATCACCGTCAACTCTGCTGCAGGAGCCGAAACAAGTTCGAGCCAGGGTCTGCTCGAGATCATCATTGTCGACATGTCTGGCTCGATGAACGAAGACGGTGGCGCCAAGGTCCGAGCAGCTAAGGCCGCAACCGGTGTAGCGGTCGACACCCTCGATGACGGTGTCGAGTTTGCGATCATCGCCGGCACCGACCGGGCCACCCAGATCTATCCGCGGTCGGGTCCCGCTGTGGCCGATGCCCAAACGCGCGGCGAGGCCAAACAGATCGTCAACCGCATGCGGGCCGACGGCGGCACGGCCATCGGCACCTGGCTGCGTATGGCCGCCGGCATCTTCGCCAGCCGCCCCAACCTCATCCGCCACAGCATCCTGTTGACCGACGGCAAGAACCAGCACGAATCTGACCAGGTGCTCCGCGGATCGATCGATGCTTGCGTTGGCCTCTTCCAGTGCGATTGTCGCGGCCTGGGTGTCGACTGGAACGTAGACGAATTGCGTCTCATCGCCACCGCTCTGCTCGGCACCGTCGACATCATCCCGAGCCCTGACGAGATGGAACCCGAGTTTGAACGCATCATTACCGGGGTCATGAAGAAGCAGGTCGCAGACGTGGCGCTTCGGTTGTGGAGCCCAAAGGGCGCCACCGTCGAGTTCCTGAAACAGGTATCGCCGAACATCGATGACCTGACGCCCAAGGCCATCGCTGTCGATGCTCTCACCGACGACTTCCCACTGGGCGCATGGGCCGGCGAAGAGAGCCGTGACTACCACCTGCGGGTCAAGATCCCGGCCGGCAACGTCGGCGACGAGCGCCTCGGCGCACGAGTGATGCTTGCGCTCAACGGTCAGGCCGAGCCAATCGCGCTCGTTCGAGCCGTGTGGACAAACGACGAGAATCTGTCGACGAGAATCAACCGCGAGGTCGCCCATTACACCGGCCAGGCCGAACTCGCCGATGCGATTCACGATGGCCTGGCAGCACGAGCCGCGGGCGACGACGACACCGCGACCATGAAGCTCGGACGTGCGGTGCAGCTAGCCCACGAGACGGGCAACGAAGACTCGGTGCGGCTGTTGCAAAAGGTGGTCGATGTCGATGACCCACGCACCGGCACGGTGCGATTGCGCAAGCAGGTTGCCGACGTTGACGCCATGGCGCTCGATGTCCGCTCGACCCGCACCGTACGCGTGGGCCGGGGCTCGTGAGTACGGCTTGCCCGAACGGGCACGACTCTGAGTGGCCCGACTGGTGCTCGGTCTGCGGCGAACGCCTCGCGGCTGCCTCGGCGGCTCCGGCCGCACCGGCGCCCACCGCGTCACGCACTCTGTCGCCCACCGCGACGCCAGCCGCTGCCGCTGTGCCCGCTGGACCAACCTGTGATAACTGCGGCGTCGTACGCCGCGAGGACGACGTCTTCTGCGAAAGCTGCGGCTATGACTTCGCCAGTGGTTCCCTTCCTGAAGCTACGGGCTCCCCGGCAACCGGTTCCGCTGCACCCGACGGCGCTAACTCGTCAGCACCAATGCACGCCAGAGTCAGCGTCGATCTCGATTTCTTCAACGCCAGCGTCGGTGATGTCGAACTAACGCTGCCTGACCCTGTTCCTGACCCGCAGGTCGTCCCGCTCGCAGGAATCCGTATTCTGATTGGCCGCACCAGCTCAAGCCGGGGGATCTTCCCCGAGATCGATGTGCGCGCGCTCACCGATGATCCCGCCGTGTCCTCTCGCCACGCGATGCTCGAACGCGACGCGTCGACCAACTGGACACTGACCGACCTCGGGTCGACCAACGGCACCTTCTTGACCCCGGCGGCCGAAAAGGCGATCGACGCCGGCACCGCACATCCCATCGCTGCCGGCACGACCATCTACCTGGGTGCGTGGACCCGAATCGTGCTGGCCGAGACCAGCGCCTGAACCGAGACCCCAGGGGCATCAATCCCAGGGGCGACTTGCCAAGTTGCCGGCGACATCGTCGAGATACCGGTTTGCACCGGCGTCATACCATTCGCCCGAATACCACGCACCGATGCAGCCGCTGAGATCGCCGGCCGAATACCCCTGGTCGTCGAGCCAGGTGAATGCACCTTCGAAACAGGCGCGCTGCCATGCCATGGCGTAGTCGACGCCCCATGCCGTCGATTGGAACGAGTGCGGATAGGTGCCTTCGTGGATCGTGCCCTTGACCTGCAACAGCCCATAACTCTGGGGACACGGCGTCGGTAGCCCCAGGTAGTCGCACGCAGCACGGGTGTCGGTCTCGTCACCTGCAGTGCTGATGCGCCACGAACTCTCGGTCCAGGCGCGAGCGCGTGTGACGTCTTCGTCGATGCCCCACTTGCACGACACCCAGCGAAGAATGTCATCGGTCGAACCCGTGAAATTGCCGCTGATTCGGGCGGCCAGGCTGTCTCCCCAGAAGCCATGGGCGCCGTCGATGAGCACCCGTGGTCCGCCGGCAAGTGCGTTGGAGGCGGCATTGCCCGGATGGGTTTCTGGTGACGGGTGGGAGTGAACCAAGGCAGCACATTCGCCACCGCTTGGCAACGCCGATCCCGGCGGAAGCGTCTCGAAGTAGACCTTGGCGGCGACGGTCGGCGTTGCTGGAACAGGCGTCGCGGACGGGGAAACCACGGTTGGCGTCACTTTCGGTGGTGTCGCAGTCGCCGTCGGTGGCATGGTTGGCGTCGGTGTCGCACCAGAAAAGGCGCTTGCCGACGGGGTACGAATGGGTTCGGGCGTTGCGGTCACGACCGCTGTTGGCGTCGCAGACCGAGCCGCGGTTGCGGTCGCAGTCTGCGTAGCCGACGAGTCAGGGGCTGTGGTCGCCCGGCCCACGCTTGTTGGAGGTGGCGTTGGTGTCGACGACACATCTCGGCCGCCTCGATCACCCTCGTCCTCATCGCTGTCGCCGTCGCCGTCGTCTCCCGAGCCTGCAGAAGGCGTGGCCGAAGAATTGGCCGTTGCCTCGCCAAGCCCTGGAATGGCGCCGTTTTCAGCATCTGCTGAGCCATCGGCCGCCGATGCGGTCGACGTGCTAGCGCTGGCCTCGCCGCCTCCTGCTACCTGAGTGGCTGCTACCTGATTGGCGGCGTCGACCTGCTGGTCGGACCCACCACAGGACACCGCGAGAAATGCCACGAAGAGCACCAAAGAAGTCACCAGCCAACGCACAGCCGCTGAGACTACCAACCGGTCTGGTCGGGCGGCTCGCGGGTCGGTTCGAGCGGAAGGCGAACGGCGAACGGCGACATCGTCACGAAAGTTAGGGCAGAACAACTAGGCGAAATCACCCATGTCGGGTAGCTCCGCACCAGGGTAAGGTCCAGTAGTCGACCTATTTTGCGGTGGTCGAC
>JBDNHG010000261.1:0-2883 GCA_041688925.1 Acidimicrobiales bacterium
AGCGGCGATGCGACGCTGGGCGCGGCCATCGATGGTGAACCGCAGCGCGTACGTGCGCCCGAGGTCGGCGACGTTGGTGCGTGGGTCTCACAGTCGACCGCAGCCGGCAACGCGAATGTCAGCCGCTCGCTTTCGCTGGTGCCGGTCACCAACGCAGCATGGATCGAGCTTGTGCAAGCGTTGTACTCGCGAGGTGCCGAGTTCGCCGATCTCGAATGGAAGCGGGCGCTCTCGCGTCCCCAAGTCGAACTCGTTGCGGCGCGTACGACAGCCGAGCTCGAGTGTTTCTATTGAACGACGGCCCACACGATGCTGCTCAGTGTGAGCGGTGAGCGAGCCGGTTTGACCATCGATCTCGATGTGGCCACCGATGCAACGAGACAGGGCGACGCTGGCGTGCCGTCTGGCGTGGAACTGTTGGCGTTCGCAACGGCGGCGAATCGCCGATCTGACGATCTTCCCCGCGCCCGTGCTGCGCTCGAAGCCGTCGTGGGTGCCGAGGGCGTGCTCGAAGCAGCCGGCACGGTTGCGGCATTCAATGGGCTGGTGCGAGTCGCCGACGGCACGGGTATTCAGCTCGACCCGTCGATGATGACATCGACCGCTGAAACTCGAGAGGCGCTTGGCCTCGACCTGTTCGGCGGCGCCGCCAGCTCGGAGGGCGCACCGACAGAACCCCGCCACAGCGATGCCGGCGTACGAGGCATGTTCTCGTAGGTACAGGCGCGGCTGCTAGTTGTTCTGGCGCAGGCCGAGGACCCGTGCTCGACTCTCGAAATCTTCGTGATTCAGGTAGCAGCCGACGAATCGGCGGCCGCCGGCATAGGCCTCGCGACCGTGTAGCACTCGCCAATTGTCATTGATCAGCACATCGCCTGCTGCGAGTCGTATCGACTGCCAGCGTGTTCGATCGTTGGCGAGTTCGTGCAGCCGGCCATAGGCCCGATAGAACGCCGCCATCTCATCGGCCGGCAGCAGCATGGGTGACCGGTCGTAATTGTTCATCGACACTTGGGCGACAGCGCCATCGTCGTCGAGCCGAATCGCGGGGCGAGTCGTGCGTAGCTCAACACCCGCTTCGAGGTAATGGCCGGGGACGCTGACCGAGGCGAGTACATCAAACGCATCGGGGTCGTCGTCGCGCAACGTCTCGGCGAGCGCGAAGGCGTCGACGATGGTGCTTTCGCCGCCGGTTCCGTCACGTTCGGTGCAGCAAAACATCTGAAGCCGGGGCGCATGATGCAGGTAGGTGCCGTCGGTATGGGGAGCGAGGAAACTCTGTGTGTATGCGGTGTCGTCATGGAGGGCGACGTCGGACGCCAGGTCCCACGTGGTTCCGAAGATGGTCGACATCGGTGGCCCGATCCGAGCTGCCAGCGCGGTGACTTCGTCGTGTCCGCCGCTGAATCCGCCGAGGAAGCCGTATCCGAAGCGCACGATGTCGCTCACCCATACCCGAAGCGCTTCGTCGTCGCTGAGCACTGCGGCGACGTCACCTTTGGCGACATCGGTGTCGGATGCCCGATGCCATGTTGGCAGCGGCTGCGATGGCAAAGGCGCCAGCAGCGAGCGCAATGTCGCCTGTGAGATCCAGGTCTGGGCGGGTGCTTCGGGCCAGGTCAGCGAAACGACGGGGGTCGCCGCAACGGTCGAGAGTTCGGCTGCCAGCGCGGGTTGCGGGGGCGTTGTATCGAGGGCGTAGACGCGCCGTTGTTTCGTCGTGGCATCAAAGCTTGTTTCGTCTTCGCCATGATCTCGCAGCCAGCGCCAGCTCAGCAGCGTGTCGACGGAGGCAATGGTGACGACGAGGCCCTGATCGGTGCGGCGTACCAGTTCAAGCACGGTCATGGTGGCGTCTAGTTCTCTGTCGGACCCGAGGCGGTGCCCATCGTCCGCTCGATTGCCGTGACCACGAACTCGTCGTGATGGTGCCAGTCGTTGTGGCCGTCGCACCAGTAGTAGTGCCATGGTTGGCAGCCGTCGGGCGGGCGGGGAATTGATCCGCCGGCGGCCGCAGAGGAACCATCGGTCGGGGGTGTGTACCGCTGGGTGGCGCGGTTCTCGCTGCGAGAGTTCTTCCGTTTGCGTGGCGTGACCATGTTGCGAGCGTAGTGGCGACGGGCTGGCATAGGATCGGCACCATGCAGACTCCGCCCGACGCTCTCGCCAGTCATCACGCCTCGATCGAGATCTCGGCTTCGCCCGAAACTGTCTACGACCTGGTGTCTGACGTGACCCGGATGGGCGAGTGGAGCTCTGAAAATGTGGGTGCCGACTGGCTCGACGGTGGATCAGGGCGCGAGGGCGATTGGTTCAATGGCCACAACAAAGCCGGAGACCGCGAATGGACCCGTGCTTGCCAGGTCGCTCGCGCCGAGCGTGGCCGAGACTTCACGTTTGTCGTCGATGGGGTCGAGAAGAACTGCACCTGGTGGAGCTATGAGATGACGCCGATCGACGGCGGGCGCACCGTGTTGACCGAGCGATGGTGGCTTGTGAACAAGACGCCGGGCATGCAGGCAGCGACCCAGGAACAATTCGACGAGCGTGCTGCGCTCACCCAAACAATGCTTGAAACCACGATCGCAGCGATCAAGGGTGTGGCCGAGCGCTGACAGCGCTGCCGCCGGCGGTGTGTTCTCAGCGGCGGGCGAGGCGGCGCAGTGGTGGTTCCGTCTTGGGCGGCACCTTGCGGGGTGGCAGTTCGACGAGCACCTGAGCGCTTGCTTCGGTGATGATGGCGACCGCCCGTTCAAATGCCTCGATCGTTGCGTCAGAGGTCTTTTGGACGCCGGTGATCTTGCGCACATACTGGCGGGCCGCAGCTTCGATCTCTTCGTCGGTTGCGGTGGGTTCGAGTCCTCGGAGCGTGGTGATGTTCCT
>JBDNHG010000262.1:0-4393 GCA_041688925.1 Acidimicrobiales bacterium
TCACTGCTGGCCGAGGCATTCCGCGAGAACGGCTCGAGATCGTCGGGCAACACTATTTCGCTCGCGGTGGTATCAGTCCGATCAACGGGCAGTGTCGCACACTGATCGGCGAACTCGAGTCCGCGTTCGATGCTGCCAGCATCGACCTCCCGATCTACTGGGGTAACCGCAACGCCGCGCCATTTCTCTCCGACACGGTCAGCACCATGAAAGAAGACGGGGTGCGCCATGCCGTTGCGTTTGTGACATCGGCCTACAGCTCATACAGCGGCTGCCGTCAATATCGCGAGAACATGGCCGCAGCTCAAGCCGCTGTCGGCGATGGCGCACCAACGATCGAAAAGCTGCGAGTCTTCTTCAACCAGCCGGGATTCATCGACCCGTTGGTCGAGGGCGTGGCGGCGGCTGTCGCTTCATTCGACAGTTCGACGACTCGAGTGTTCTTCACGGCGCACAGCATCCCGACGGCGTCGGCGAGCACGTGCGACTACGAACAGCAGATAGCGAACGCAGCCGAACTCGTCGCAGAGCGCGTGCCGAACATGGCGCCCTGGTCGATCGCTTGGCAAAGCCGCAGCGGGCCACCGTCAATGCCCTGGCTCGCGCCCGACATCGGCGATGCAATAACGCAGGCCGCCGATGAAGGCGTCACCGATGTTGTCGTCGTGCCGATCGGATTCGTCTCTGACCACATGGAGGTTTTGCAAGACCTCGACACCGATGCCGCTGCGATCGCCCAACGTTTGGGGCTCGGCTTTGCTCGGGTGGCGACGTCGGGAACCGACCCACGGTTCATCGATATGATCGTCGGTCTCGTCAACGAGCAGATAGACGGAACCGCTCCTCAGGCATTGGGCGAACTCGGACTCGTGCCGACGCAATGCACGAACGATTGTTGTCCGGCACCGGTCAGGCCCGGCCGAACCTGACGGTCGCCGCAGCGTTAGCGCCGGCTCTTCACGCGGGCAACAGCGACTCGTACCAGCCGGTATTGCAATGCTGTGCGGCCAAGTATGTCGGCTAGGTAGGCCACAGGGGCGCAGACCAATGCCCAGAACAGATAGGTGCGAATCGCAACGACATGGCCGACGCCGGACTGCAGCGCCCCGGACCGCAGCGCCACTGCGTAACGCAGGCAGATAACGGTGGCGAGCACCACGATCGCCAGGGTGCACCATCGAGGGAGCTGCGGTTGTCGAAACATGTTGGGCCTTTTCTGATCCCGCCACCATCGGCAGGTCGCCATTTCGATTGAGTCGCCTGGGCACAACCGCCTATGGCGCTCTACCGTTTGGGAGAGGAATTGGGGCGGTTGATCAATCGGCATCCATGCAAGTACGCTGCATACATGGCTCGACCTCTGGTCGACACCTTCGGCCGGGTACATCGCGACCTCCGAATCAGTGTCACTGACCGCTGCAATTTCCGTTGCACCTACTGCATGCCAGAGGAGGGTCTCGAGTGGCTTGACCGCTCCGAGATCTTGACCTTCGAAGAGATCGAGCAGATCGCCCGAGTGATGGTGAACACCTTCGGTGTTGACAGCATTCGGCTAACCGGTGGCGAACCAATGGTGCGGGCAAACCTCGACCAACTGGTCGAACGCCTCGCCGCACTCGGCACCGACGTGGCCATGACCACAAACGGGTCAACGCTGCGTCGCCATGCGCAGATGCTCAAGGACGCCGGTCTGCGCCGCATCAACATTTCGCTCGACTCGCTGCAACAGGATCGTTTCCTCGAACTCACCCGGCGCGACGAGCTCGCAACGGTGCTCGATGGCATTGACGCGGCACTCGAAGCCGGCTTCGATCCGGTCAAGATCAACTGCGTCGTGATGCGGGGTGTCAACGACGATGAACTCGTCGACTTTGCCAGGTTCGGTCGCGACCGAGGCGTGGTCGTCAGGTTCATCGAATGGATGCCACTCGATGCTGACGAGGGCTGGAGCAACGATCGTGTTGTCAGCCAAAAAGAAATCGTTGCCGCGATCAGTGAAGTGTTTCCGCTCGAGCCGATCCAGCGGGGCCATGAACCTGCCCAACGGTTCCGTTATCTCGACGGCATCGGCGAAGTCGGCGTCATCGCCAGCGTCACCCAGGCATTCTGCGGTGATTGTGATCGTGTCAGGCTGACCGCCGAGGGCCAGTTCCGCAACTGCCTTTTCGCCGTCGACGAGTTCGACTTGCGTTCCCTCGTGCGCGGCGGTGCATCCGATGAAGAGTTGGCGGCCGAGATCGAACGTGGCGTCGGGGCCAAATGGGCCGGCCATCAGATCGGCAAGGTCAACTTCATCCGTCCGCATCGTTCGATGAGCCAGATCGGCGGCTGAAATGGTCGCCAGCAATGGTGACCATGGGTTCACCCATCTCGACGGGCATGGCCAGGCTCGCATGGTCGACGTCACGCCGAAAGCGGCGACGAAGCGGGTTGGTGTCGCTCGAGCGCGTGTTGTCATGTCGCCCGAGACGGCCGCAGCTATTCAACAGGGTGTCGTCGGCAAGGGTGATGTGATCGCCGTTGCTCGCATCGCCGGCATCCAAGGCGCAAAACGCACGAGCGATCTGATCCCACTGTGTCACCCCATCATGATCGGCTCGGCCGAGGTCCACTTCGACATCGGCGAGTCATGGGTCGATATCGAGGCAACGGTCGAAACCGTGGGCCCGACCGGAGTCGAGATGGAAGCACTGACCGCGTGTTCGGTGGCGGCGCTGACCATCTATGACATGTGCAAGGCCCGCGATCGCGGCATGACCATCGAATCGCTCGGGCTCTGGCACAAGTCCGGTGGGCGATCCGGCGAATGGCGCCGCTCTGATCAGCCCGGCGGCGCCGACCTTTTGTGACGAACGTGTGAACAACGTCACGCCATCGTGGAATCATGCTGAGCTGGTGCTGTAGCCACCGAAATCGTTGTGAGACTGCTGTCTAGCGAATTTCGCTCATGAGTTGTGTCCGGGTGCCCCAGCTAGTAGACAGTCTTGTCGTAATCATTTCGCAATATTCGCCAGACCTGATCTGACGCAGCGCTCATAGCCGATTGTGGTTCCTTAACGGAAATCCACCTTTTGGCCAGCGCTAGCTGCAACAGTGTCGTGACCGGAAGCCGCAACAGAGCCTTGACGTACGTGGTACTTGTAATCCTCATAGCCCTTTGGGCAATGGTGCTCCTGCCGCCATACCTAAAAGATCGTCGTCCGTCTGGTCGCACGTTCCGATCCATGCAGTCGATGCCGTCCTCGAGTGGTGGCATCAACTCCGCCCAACGTTTCTTGCCGCTCCAGCACGCGTCGAGCCGTTATTCGACTTCAGCGGTAAGTTCTCCGACCGGGATGCGCACCTCTGGCGTATCGGCGCTTGGTTCCGGCACGATTGCTCACTCATCGCTCGGCCAAAATGGCGTCGGGCCACGAACCAGCCACTCAGCACAAGCCGCTGGCAATCAAACCTCGGGCAATCAAACCTCGGGCAATCAAACCTCGGGCAATGTGGTGCAACTGCGCCCCGTCGACTCAGCTGCACCCGAGACCATCACAGACGCTCGCACCCCGCTTGCTACATCGGCTGCAGCGTACCTCGAAGATGCACCTCTCGCCGACGATGCCATGTTGCATCAGGCATGGGAAACCTCAGCTTCTCCAGGCATGGGTGTACCAACTTCTACCGCTGCGGCTCGCGAACGGCGCCGTCAAGTGCTGCTCGGGCTCACCGGCGTTGCCGTCGTCACCTTGTTGTTTGCATTGTTTGCCGGCGGCCGCTGGGTTGCAGTGCACGTCTTCGTCGACGTCGTCATGCTTGGCTACGTGATCTTGCTGGTTCGTCATCGCCAACTAATGGCCGATCGCATGAGAAAGGTCGAGCCGATTCGACCTCCGGTCAGAGAACAGCTGCCAGCGTCGTTGCAACTTGCTCCGTCGTATCTGCTGCGGTCCAAGACCGGTAGCTGATCCTGCCGGCTGGGCCTCCTGCCCGCCTCAACTCGAGCTACTGCGACCGATACTGTTGCCGCCGTGTCTTCCTCTCGGCCAACTGCCGCGCTGCTCTTCGTTGTCTTGGCCCTCGTTGCGAGTTCCTGTCGCGCCGAGACAACAATCGACAACTCGGCTGCACCGGCGGCCGAGTCGGCGGTCGAATCTGTCACCGACGATGATGGCAGCCCCGTCGACGATGCTGCGGCAACGCCGGCCGCAACGCCAGAGGCTGTGTCGCCGGCAGCAACACTCGAGCCGGTTGTGCCCGAGCGAGAGGTGTACACGGGAACCGCTCCGCCATCGTTTGGGGCGCCAGCATCGTGGGACGACCCATTCGGTCTTGACCCAACGGTTACCCAGGGAGTGCTCGCCAACGGCGTCACCTACCTGATCAAGAGCAATGGTCGTCCTGGCGATCA
>JBDNHG010000263.1:0-3920 GCA_041688925.1 Acidimicrobiales bacterium
ACGATCGCCAGCTTGTCGTCGTCGATGAACGACTCGGCCCGGTCGCCCCACGCCGTCAAGCGCGCGCCGTCAGGACGTTGTTGCCCCAGACGATACTTGCCGGTCAGCAGGCCAGATTCAAGTGGGAAGTACGGCACAAAAGCAATACCCAGCTCGGCGCAGGCGTCGAACACGCCGTCGTTCTCGGGACCGCGGGTCAGCAGGCTGTAGTAGTTCTGAATCGACGGATACATGGCCAGGTCGTGCTCAGTCGCAGCAGCATGCGACTCCCTGAGCTCGGCTGCTGAGAAGTGGGTGCAGCCGATCTCGCGGATCTTGCCCTCGGCGCGCAGTTCAGCCAGGCAGCCCAGCGTCTCTTCGGGCGGCGTCTCGGGATCGGGGCGGTGCAGTTGATAGTGATCGATGTAGTCGGTGCTGAGACGTTTCAGGCTGGCATCGAGGCGAGCCCGGATCTGCGCCGGGTCACCGCCACGTTCGCCCTCGGCCAGGCCCGACGTATGACCCCATTTGCTGGCAACGATGGCCCGGTCACGGCGGCCCTTGAGCGCTTGCCCCAAATACTGCTCGGACTGACCCTGGCCGTAACTTTCGGCCGTGTCGAAATAGTTGATGCCGGCATCGAGTGCGGCGTCGACGACCTGCTTGGTTCCGGCGGCATCAAGCCGCATGCCGAAGTTG
This sequence comes from Acidimicrobiales bacterium, assembly GCA_041688925.1. Lineage (GTDB taxonomy): Bacteria > Actinomycetota > Acidimicrobiia > Acidimicrobiales > UBA10347 > UBA10347. The sequence continues at coordinate 679 of JBDNHG010000263.1, forward strand.
TTGCAGCCAAGGCCAACAACCGAAACCTGAAGTTCACCTAGCGAGCGATAGTCCATCTGGCCCAACGTAGTCCGAGCGCACTGTCGCTGGGCCCGCAACTATTGGAGCGACGGGCACCACCCGATTCACCTTCGCGTCGACCAAACAGCCCATCGACCGGAAGCCACATCAGATGTGACCACAACTGAGCAATTGAATATCAGGTTTGAGAATAATATTTACATGCTGGACTGGCGCTGCTACGGTCGGAATCTCTAGGCATCAGTAGGAGACCACGATAATGACTGAGACACTCTCGACTCTGTCGATACGTCCGAAGCGTACGTCAAGGCGATTCATCGTTGCCGTGGCAGCAGCGCTCTCGATCCTTGCCATGGTTGTGCCCGCCATTCCCTCGGCAGGCGCAACAGGCAGCGGCACAACCATGGCCGAAGTTGCGGCCACAATCGGCGCCGACGAGTTCTGGACGCTCGGCTACACCGGTGATGGCATCGATGTCGCAGTAATCGACACCGGCGTCAACAATGTCGTCGGCCTCGACAGCCCTGGCAAGGTCGTCCACGGACCCGATCTCTCGTTCGAAGCAGGGCTCACTCAGTTCCACAGCGTCGACACATACGGCCACGGAACAGTCATGGCGTCGATCATCGCCGGCAATGATGGCGCTGGCTTCGAGGGCATTGCTCCGGCCGCTCGCATCTTGTCGATGAAAGTCGCCGACAACCGTGGCGTCGTCGATGTCTCACAGGTCATCGCAGCGCTCGATTGGATCGTCGAATATGGCCAGACCGATGACCTCAACGTTCGGGTCATCAATGTCTCGTATGGCACCGACGGAAGCCAGTCCTACCTGATCGATCCGCTGGCCGAGGCCGTTGAACGAGCGTGGGAAGCCGGCTATGTGGTTGTTGTCTCGGCGGGCAATGACGGCGTTGGCTCCAACGGTCTCGCCAACCCCGCACTCGACCCATTCGCCATTGCCGTAGCGGCCGCCGAAGGAAACGGTGTTGCCGACTTCTCGAACATGGGCACCGACCGAGTCCCCGACATCATGGCCCCGGCTATCAAATTCTTGGCTTGGCTGCGACCGGCAGCCGCCTCGTTCAGAGCTACCCCGGTGCATTGATCGATGGCCGTTTCCTCCGGGGCAGTGGCACATCTCAGGCAGCCGCCGTCGTATCGGGCGCCGCAGCGCTACTGATCGACCAACGACCTGAGCTGACCCCGGACCAGGTCAAGGCACTCTTGGTCACCGGCGCTGTCGTCGAAAGCCAGCTCAGCGGCGGCCTTCTCAACCTCCTGATCGACAGCCTTCGCTCTGCCTTGAATCTCTCGCTGGGCGGCATCCACGACTTCCTCACCGCCGATCCGAGTGAACACAACGATCCCATCCTCCTCGACGCTCTACAGGATTCAGTCGATGAACTGCTGTCGAACTGGGACGGCAGCGGCCCCGGCGGCACGTACTACGACAAGCAATCCGGCTCGGGCATGATCAACATCGGCAAGTCCTTGTTGCTGCCGGCCCCAAGCAACACACAAGACTTCACCCCCTCCGACGGCAGTGGCCTACTCGAGGATGCACGCGGCACTCACCATGTCGAGATGCCCGATGGCTCACTTCTGCAAGGCGAGATGACGTTCATCGAGACTCCGTGGTCGAGCGCAGCATGGGGCACCTGGTCAGGCAGCGCTTGGTCGAGCGCATCATGGTCAAGCGGCTCGTGGTCAAGCGGTTCATGGTCAAGCGGCTCGTGGTCAAGCGGTTCATGGTCAAGCGGCTCGTGGTCAAGCGGCTCGTGGTCAAGCGGCTCATGGTCCGGCGCGGGTTGGGGCTGATCGGCCCGATGTAGTGCGTCGCAACGTTCACGTGTCAGGCAGGACATCGAACGGTTGCGCCACTACATCGCAATGGCGGGAAGGAACAGTGCATGGGTTTGTCACGACAACGGGCGCCGCGGGTGAATGATCACCGCGTGCCAGAGCGTGCCACGGTTACGTCGATTCAGCGCGTGAGCATGGCCGAGTCACGCCAGCTTGGATCACCCAGGAAGGGGCAACGGTCATGAAACCTGGACGCAAGGTCATGTTGATGACCATTGGGTTGTCCGTGGTCGCGATTATCGCCGGCTTCGCTGTATCGACGGTGGCCACGCCGGCACGACTCTCACCGTTCGACACCGACCTGCATTGGTGGCAGTTCGCGTTCGCGTTCTTCATCGCCGAGACCGCCACCGCCCATATCGAGATCCGCAAGGAAGCGGTGACGCTCTCGCTGAGCGAAGTATTCCTGCTCGTTGGGTTGGTCACGCTCACACCAACGGCGCTCATTGCGGCTCGAGTGATCGGCGGCGCGGTTGCGATGTTGTGGCGCCGGCCCGCTATCCAAAAAAGCCTCTTCAACATTGCGAACTTTGCGTTCGAGGCAGCTGTCGCCGTGACAATCCTGCATGTCGTGTTTCGAGTCGACGAAGGTGGCGCTGTGCTCTGGGCCGCAGCTGGGGTATCGGTTCTCATCGCTGCAGAACTTTCGGTCGCCGCAGTTGCCCTCGTGATTTCGTTCTTCGACAACAACCGGCCGATCGGCCTGTTGAAGTCGGTGCTCGTCGTTCAGGCCGTCGTCGCAGTTGCGAGCGTCAGCCTGGCCATCGTCGGTGTGGCGGCGATCGCGTTTTCAACGGCGAGCGTGGCCTATCTCGGGGTGCTGGCCGTTGGCATCGTGCTGCTCCTCAAACGGGACGCGGCGACGGCCCAACGGGCTTCCGACATGGAGTCGATCGGCCAGTTCACCGCCAAACTCGTAGGTCTGACCCGAACCACGCAGGTCGTCGAAGTGTCACTTCGAGAGATTGCCCACGCGTTGCGCGGTAGCTGCGCAGCAATCGTGCTGCCGGCGTCCAACGTGCTCAGAGTGCAGACGTACCGGCTCGACTCGAACGACGTGCGACCCGGCGCCGACTACAACTTCTGTTCGCTCATCGAGGGCCTCGATGAACCCAAGCTGCTCGAACGGGTTGAGTGCGATGGAATAACATTGATCCCCGACGGTGTCGCTGCGCCGATCGTCGTGAACCACCAACGCGGCATGATCGTCGTCTGGGATCGTTCGACCGACGTCGGGCAGTTCCTTCCACGGGACCCTCGCATGCTCGCCTCGATAGCCGACCAGCTGCACGTCGCACTCGCCCGCGCCGGACTGGTCGATCGACTGCACTACGACGCCCACCACGACGCGCTGTCCC
>JBDNHG010000264.1:0-4572 GCA_041688925.1 Acidimicrobiales bacterium
AATCGCCCGTCGAAGTCAACCGACAGATCATGGAGGCACCCTACGTCTCTCGTGGTCACTGATCTCCCCTTCTCTGCCGACGTGATGACAACCGACACAACAAGATTGGTAGCGAGGCGGTCTGGGACCGTAGAGGCTTCAGCGCAGACAGCGTTTCGGCGAGGAACGAGCCGAAAGCCGGACTTCCCTGGATCAGATGATTTGCTTCATGTCGGCCATGTACCCGCGCAATATGCCACCGATCTGTTCAACCGGATGGCTGCGAATAGCCTCGTTCACCTCGATCAGACGAGCATTGTCGACGCCGGTGTCGCCGAGCTCGAGGCCCTTGCCGATGACATCGCTCGTGATGCCTTTCATGAAGTCGCCCAACAAGGGAACACACGCATGGTTGTAGAGGTAGCAGCCGTACTCGGCGGTATCTGAGATGGTTGCATTCATCTCGTAGAGCTTCTTGCGAGCGATGGTGTTGGCGATCAGTGGCGTCTCGTGAAGTGATTCGTAATAGGCCGAGTCGGCAATGATGCCTGCTGCGGTCATCGTCTCGAAGGCAAGCTCGACACCTGCCTTGACCATGGCGACCATGAGGATGCCGTTGTCGAAGTACTCCTGCTCAGAAATCTCGACATCAGCTGCAGCTGTCTTTTCGAACGCGGTTTCGGCCGTGTCAGCACGCCAGCCAAGCAGCTCAGCATCGTCATTGGCCCAGTCGGCCATCATCGTCTTCGAGAATGTGCCGTTCATGATGTCGTCCTGGTGCTTGTTGTAAAGCGGACGCATGATGTCTTTCATCTGTTCTGACAGATCGAACGCGCGGATCTTCGCAGGATTCGACAGCCGGTCCATCATGTTGGTGACGCCACCGTATTTCAGGGCTTCGGTGGTTGTCTCCCAGCCGTACTGGATGAGCTTCGATGCGTAGCCAGCATCGATGCCCTCTTCGATCATCTTGTCGAAACACAACAGCGAGCCAGTCTGCAACATGCCGCACAGGATGGTTTGTTCGCCCATCAGATCGGACTTGACCTCGGCGATGAACGATGACATGAGTACGCCGGCCTTATGGCCTCCGGTGCCAACGGCATAGGCCTTGGCCAGCGCCAGGCCGTCGCCGTTGGGGTCGTTGTCTTCGTGCACGGCGATCAGGGTTGGCACACCAAACCCACGCACGTACTCGGCGCGGACCTCGGAGCCCGGGCATTTCGGGGCGACCATGATGACGGTGATGTCGTCACGAATCTGCATGCCCTCTTCGACGATGTTGAAGCCATGCGAATACGACAGACATGCGCCGTGCTTCATCAACGGCATGATGGCGTTCACCACCGAGGTGTGCTGCTTGTCTGGGGTGAGGTTCAAGACGACATCGGCAGTAGGCAGAAGCTCTTCGTAGGTGCCGACGGTGAAACCGTTTTCGGTGGCGTTCTTCCACGACTGGCGCTTCTGCTCGATGGCCTCATCGCGCAGCGTGTAGGACACATCGAGGCCGCTGTCTCGCAGGTTTAAGCCCTGATTCAGCCCTTGAGCGCCGCAGCCGATCACGACGAGCTTCTTGCCTTTCAGAGCGTCAACACCTTCGCCAAATTCGTCGAGGTGCATGAAACGGCACTTGGCGAGCTCAGCCAGTTGTTCGCGCAGCGGCAAGGTGTTGAAATAATTGTTTGCCATGGGGGTGCTTTCCGTCCAGGTTTCGTCAGAGATCGATCCGGCTGGATTGTACTCGCAGGCTCGTGTTTCGTAAATTGAGATAAACGCAACGTGTCGTCCCAGATTGCGCAACGTGGGTGCATACTTGGTGGATGCGTCAACCGGTGAAATTTCAGGGGCCGCTGCGTCGACTTTCCCGCTCTGTGCCGGTTCCGCTGACGGGGCCGCTCGGGCCTACGGCTAGCGCCCCCGACGCATGAACATCAGGACGCTCAAGCACTTCCTCCTCTTGTGCGAAACCCTGAATTTTGGCCGCACCAGTCGTCGTGCAAACATCAGCACGTCGGCCTTGTCACGCAACATCCGCCAACTGGAAACTGCGCTCAACGTAACGCTGTTCGACCGTGACAACCGCACCGTCGAGCTCACCCCCGAGGGTCACAAGTTTCAGCGTTACGCACGCAATGCCGTGCAGCAGTGGGAGCAAATCTGCTTCGAACTCACCGACCCCGCAGAGCAACTTCAGGGTGAACTCAGCCTCTACTGCTCGGTCACCGCCAGCCACAGCATTCTGGTCGACCTGTTGAATCGCTTTCGACCCGCTCATCCCGGGGTTGAGATAAGGCTGCAGACCGGCGATCCAGAGCATGCCATTGCCCGCGTCGTGGCGCTCGAGGAAGACTTGGCGATTGCCGCTCGCCCCGCGAGTCTGCCGCCGGGAGTGATATTCAAACCCATCCTTGTCTCCCCGCTGGTCTTCATCGCACCGGTTTAATCGACCGACGTGAGTCTGTCGCAGTTGCCGCCCGACGAGCCCGCCGGCTGGCAGCAGATTCCCATGATCCTCGCCGCCAGCGGCATCGCCCGTAAACGCGTGGACGCCTGGTTCCGCACCCTTGGCGTCACACCAAAGATCTATGCCCAAGTAGCAGGCAATGAGGCCATCGTCAGCATGGTCAGCCTCGGGCTCGGAGTCGGCGTCGTACCAAAGATCGTTCTCGACAACAGCCCGCTCGCTGCTCGGGTGCGCATACTCGACGTCAAACCCGCCCTGGCCGCCTACGACCTCGGACTATTCACCTTGAAGCGCCACCTCAAGAACCCTTTGGTGACTGCGTTCTGGTCCTTGCTGGGGTAGCCCGCGCAGGAGCGCCGAACACTGGCTCGTTTACTAAGTCCATTGCTTGCTAGGCACACGTTCGTTCATGCGCCGACCTTCGGGTTATGAGCCCGACGAGGTCACTTCTGGTAACTACCACAAGCCGACAGACACCTGCTGCCAGAATGACGCGAAATCGTTGTGGTTATGCGGATCGGAGACTGTCACACCCTCATGGCAAGATGGTCTCATGGCCGCGTTGTTCGATCTCGACACCGAGCGGTTTCGTCGTGTCGACCAGGCCTTCGATGTGATCGCCGATCATGTTCGTGGGCTCGATCCGGCCGCCGCCATTGCCCAGGTGCAGGTCTTCCAGGGGCGGTTCAGCGGCTTGCATGCCGAGGCGACAGCCAGGCTGAACCTGGCGACAGGGTCTGACCGGGCGGCCAAGCGGGCCATGAACGATGGCAAGACATCGAAACGTTCCATGGCCAAAGCGGCCAAGCGCGGCGACGCTGCGAGCAAGAACGCAGCATTGATCGACAAGGTCGCCAACGGTGAACTTTCTGAAGAACAGCTCGATGTGATCGCCGATGCGTCAGCAAAGACCGATGGCGCCGCGGCTGCCGACAACAACTTCATCGACGAGATCGCATCGGTCGACCCCGACCAGGGCGAAACGATCAAGGACGACTACCTGGCAGACCGGGCTACGGCCGACGGCACGCAGACAGAACACGACCGACAACGAGCACTGCGTCGGGCGCTCCGCTTTGCATCGAAGAAGAGTGGCCTCGATGTGATCAGCATCGAAAGCGATGGCATCGCAGCCAAGAACATGTGGAGCCGCATCTCCGAACGAGCCCGTGAACTCTACGAAGCAGACGGCGGCCGCGCTGTACCCGACAGCCAACATCCCCGCACCCACCAGCAGCGACTGAACGACGCCGCATATGAACTGATCTGCGACGTCACCACGACCGGCGCCGGCGTTAGTTTCACGCCTCGCCACGCCGATACCGCAGCGACGAAGCCCGGTCGACCACAGATCTTCGTCGGCATGACGCTTGCGCACTATCTGGGCCGCGACCCCAGCGGCGTGGCTATCCAGATCGGGCTTGGCGCCATCCCTGAGTCGGTGCTGCTCGACTACCTTGAGCACGCCGACATTATCGGCGTGCTCTACGACAAGAACGGCCAGCCACTCTGGCTCGGCCGAACTCGACGGCACGCCACGCTCATGCAACGTTATGCACTGATCCTGCGCGACAAGTGCTGCGTGAAATGCGGTGCCGATCACCAACGCTGCGTCGTGCACCACATCATGCCATGGAACGCACCAGCCAAGGGTCGCACCGATCTCGACCTACTCGTGCTGCTGTGCACCTCATGTCACACCGAGTTACATGCCAATAACCAGACGCTGTTCCGTGACGGTCGAGGTAACTGGCAAACCCGTCCGGCGCTACTCCACGAAACGCCACCTGCCCGGCCCGAGCAGAGCTACAAACGCACCAAAAAGAGCGCCACCGACCGCAACCGACCCAAACAAGAATGACTGGCGGCGCAGAGGCATCATCACGAGTAGCAAGCCGGTTCTGGCTGACTGAACGTCACAACCAAGGTCTGGGCACCCCGCTCACCGGCTGCCCGCCCGAGGCAGCCGCCAAGAGGTCTGGGTCAGTAGTTCACTCGAGCGCGTATCCGTCCATGCGCGCCCGGGTTCAATTACGTCAGCCCGTTCAATCAGCCCGCTGGGTCAGCAGCTCGGTTGACTCAGCCCGCTGGATCAGCCCTGTTCATCAGCCCGCTCGGTCAGCAGACCG
>JBDNHG010000265.1:0-10445 GCA_041688925.1 Acidimicrobiales bacterium
CAAGGCCGGCGGCGTCGGCTTCGAAGTCGCCGACGGCGAGCTCATCCTGCTTGTCACGACCGCCGGTTTCGCTATCGACGCCGGGGGAGCGGTTGGGCTCACTGGTCTGCCGGGCGTGTCGGCATCGGGTCGATTCGGCGCACAGGTCAACACGCTGCCAAGCGCAGTCGCACGATCACTGGTCGTCGGCGGCGAAACCAAGTCGCTGGCAGTTGGCGCCGGCGTGACTCGCTTTGGCGGCAACGACGTCGAACTCACGATTGCCGGTCAAACACTGTCGGGTAGCTTCACCGTCGACCTGACGGGCGGCGACGTCGCGGTGTCGGTCACCAACGGTCGGTTCGCTCTGGGCAACGGCTCACGCAACTTCCTCGAAATCACCAACGGCACCGGTGACATCTTGATCAACGCAGCCGGCGTTGCTGCTCGCATCGCTGGCACGGTCACCGTCGACATCCCGGGCGTCGCAATCGCTGCCGACCTCGAACTCGAGATCAACCAGACCGGCGTCGCGGTTCCGGCCATGGGCCTCGAAGCCGGCGACTACATCCGAGTGCGTGCCGGCTCGCTGGCCACGCCGGCCACGTTGACCATCGCCGATCAAGACCTGCAAGGCGTCTTCTCGTTCGAGCAGGTCACGACCGCCGGCGGCGAGCAAGTCGTCAAGGTCGCGGCCACGGCAGTATCGATCGATCTCACCGTGCTACAGATCACCAACGCCCAAGGTGCGTTGCTGATCACCAACACCGGCATAGCCGGTGAGCTGACGCTGACGGCAGCCCTTTCGCTCGACGCCATCCCTGGCCTCACGGCAAGCGGCACGGCAACCATCGCCATCAACACGACCGCCACCGACATCGACGAAACGTTCGACTTCGCCGGCGGCGACAGCCTGGCGCTGCAACTGTCTGCCGGTCCGTACCTGCGGGTCGAGGTCGATGTTCCGGCTGGCGGCCTGGGGTTCGACATCGACGGCGACGGCACCGCTGAAATCGCTGCCAGCGGCACGTTGGCACTGGAACGCATCACTCGCACCGACGGCACGCGGATCACGATCATTGGCATCACCAACTTCACCGTGGGTGTCGACTTCGGCGGCGATCTCGTCGAGGTCACCAACGGCGAAGGCGCACTGGTCGTCTTGCCTACAGGTATCGCCGGCATCCTCTCGGGAACCGCGGACATCGAGGGCGGCCCGATCTCTGCCGGTGGCACGGTCACCTTTCGCCTGAACACCAGCGGGGGAGCGGTCGACCAGACCCTGACACTGGGCGGACGCACCATTCCCGTGCGCTTCGGTGCAGCCGAAGGCAACATCTTCGAGCTGTCGATCTCTGATCTGGCGATCAACATCGGCGACTTCGTCACCATCACCGGCGACGTCGCCTTCTCGAATGACACCTTCGCCGGCGCCAATCTCGAGATCTTCTTGGGCCAAGGCCCGGCACGGCTCGAGAGCGGCGAGATCAATCCACTGGCAACCGGCGTGTTGCTCACCAATGCCATCATCGGCCTCAAACGAGTCGACGTCGGCGGCGTCACCAAATACGCACTGAGCGCCATCGGCACCATCAAGCTCATCGGCGTCTCGGGCGTGACCATCTCGGGCATCGCCCAGGTTCGCTTCAACAACACCGAAGCCGACGTCGACGAACTGTTGCCGATCGCCGGGGCCGACGCTGATGTCGTGTTGCTCGTAGCCGACGGTCTCGCCAGCTTTGCGGGAATCAACCTCGATATCGACGTATTCGGCCAGACGCTGACCGGCGACTTCTCGTTCACCCAACAGGCTGGCGCCGGCGCTGATCCCGGGACCATCGTCGTGACCGCCGCCAACGTAAACCTCGACCTCGGCAACGGTGCCGTCACCCTCAGCAACGGCACCGGCACCTTCGTTGCCACCGCCGCCGGCCTGGCCGCCTCGGTATCGGGCACCGTCGGCATCGACGTTCCCGGCGTGTCGTTCGGCGCCGACCTCGGCCTCGACATCAACACCACCGGCAGCGCCGTCGCCGTCGAGGGCCTCGATCTTGCGGCCGGCCCGTACTTCCGCCTGGCCGCCGACGACATTGCGCTCACCATCGCCGGCCAGACGTTGAGAGGGAACTTCCTGGTCGAACAGGTCACCAACGATGCTGGCGCCAAACTGACCCGTATTGCGGCCACCAACGTCAGCCTCGAACTCGGCCCTGAGATCACCCCCGGCAACCATGTCGTCGAACTCAACGACGGCTCGGGCAGCCTGATCATCACGCCAACGGGCATCGCCGCACGCATCGGCGGCACCGTCACCATCAACGCCCCTGGCATCGACGCACTCGGCGCAACCTTCGCTATCGCCATCAACACCACCGGTGCTGCGGTCAACGAAACCTTCCGGGTCAACGGCGACGACGTCGTGCTTGCATTGCCGGCCGGCCCGTACTTGCGGGTCGAGGCCACCGACGTCGAGATCGAGATCGGCGGCCAACGTCTGGCCGGCGACTTCGCATTCGAGCAGACCACGCTCGCTGATCAATCCACGGCCGTGCGCCTCGGCGTCGCCAATGTCGAATTGGTCTTGGGCGATCCCGCCAGCGGCTCGCTGAGCCTGACCAACGGTCAAGGAAGCTTGCTCGTCTTGGCAACCGGTGTTGCCGGTCGCTTCTCGACCGACCTCGCCGCCCAGATCCCAGGTGTCAGCCTGACCGGCACCGTGCAGGTCGAGTTCAACCAGACCGGTGACGCCGTCGACGAGACGTTCCTTGTCGGCGACACCAGCCTGACCCTGGTTCTCGAAGCGGGCACCTTCGTGCGGGTCGCGGTACGCAACGCAGAACTCACCGTCGTGGGCCAGACCATCTCGGGCGACTTCGTCTTCGAGCAGTCAGCCGATGGCATCGCCATAGCAGCCACCAATCTCGAACTCAGCCTGGGCGGCGGCATCGTCGGCGTCGGCGGCGGTTCGGGCGCATTCGTCATCACCGCAGCCGGCTTTGCGGGCGCATTCAACGGCGCCGTCACCATTGGTGTCCCCGACATCTCGTTCAACGCCGCACTCTCCGTCGAAGTCAACACCACCGGTCAAGCCATCAACCGCAATATCGGCGGCACCGTGCTTGCCCTCGACGCTGGTCAATATGTGCGGGTCGTCGGCACCGACATCGAGGTTGACATCCTCGGCCAGTCGCTGACCGCAAACTTCGTCTTCGAACAGACCACCACAGCCACGGGCCAGAGCATCGTTCGAGTCGGTCTCGCCGGGGTCTCGTTGCAGCTGAGCGCAGGTGGCACGACCTTCGTCGACGTCGGCGATGCACAGGGCGGCTTCTTGATCACCGACGCCGGTTTCGCCGGCACGCTGACCGTGACCGACATGACGCTTACGATTCCCGGCCTCGACAATGTCAACGTGTCGCTCGACCAGGTGAGTGTCGACTTCAACGCCATGACCACTGCGGTCACCGAGAGCTTTACCGTGCCGGTGAACGGCTCGAACGCCGCCATCAACCTCGACCTGCCCGCCGGACCATACTTCCAGATCACCGTGCTCGGCCTTGCGGTCGAGATCTCAGGCATCAGCGTGTCTGGCGACTTCTCGATCTCACAGACCACCACCCCAACCGGCGTCGTAACCGCCATGGGAATCGCCAACTTCAGCGCCGAGGTCGAGGGCATCGCCGTCACCGCCGGCGAAGGCGCATTTGTCATCACCCCAGACGGCATCGCCGGACTCGTCTCGGGCACCGCCGACGTTGGCGTCGGCCCAGTCAGCGCCGGCGGCACGGTCACCGTTCGTATCAACAACACCGGCGGCGCCGTCGACGAAACCGTCGAAGTCGGCAGCCGCTCGATCGCCATCCGGTTCGGCGAAGACGAAGGCGACGTGTTCGCCGTGTCGGTCTCGGGTCTCACCCTCACGATCGGCGACTTCGTGTCGATCGAAGGCGACGTAGCGTTCGACGGCGACAGCTTCGCCGGAACTAACCTCGAGATCTTCCTGGGTCAAGGCCCCGCCCGCCTCGAAAGCGGCGACATCAACCCGCTCGCCACCGGCGTGCTGCTGAGCGATGCCACCATCGGCCTCGTCAAGATCAACGTCGGCGGCGTCGACGAATACGCGCTGCACGCCGAAGGCACCGTCACGCTGCTTGGTGTGCCTGGCATCGTGCTGACCGGCACCGCAATTGTCGACGTCAACACGACCGGCATGGCGATCAACCGCACCCTGACCATCGCCGGAAGCACCGCCGACCCGGTACAGGTCGTGTTCGGCACCGCCGATCGTGTCACCAGCTTCGCCGCACTCGACGCTGAACTCTTGGTGCTCGGTCAAACGCTGCGAGGCAACTTCGCCTTTGACCAGTCGAGCGACGGCACGCTCACCATCGCCGCTACCGGCGTTGAGATGACCCTGGGCGACGGCACCAACGGGGTAGCAGTCACCAACGCAGGCGGCGCTCTCATCGTCACTCCAGCAGGCCTCGCCGGTCAGCTGCAAGGCACGGTGGCGCTGACGCTGCCCGATGTCGACTTCGTCGGCACGTTCGCCATCGGCGTCAATACCACGACTGCCGCAGTCGACCGTTCGTTCACGGTTGGCGACGATGTCGTCACCGTCGATCTGCCAGCAGGGCCGTACCTGCGGGTCGAGGGCACCAACATCGCCTTGACGATCGCTGGTCAGACGCTGTCGGGCAATGTCGCGTTCGAGCAACGCACCGCACTCAACCAGACACAGATCGTCACCGTTGCCCTCAGCGACATCGAACTCACCATCGCAGCGGGCGACACACCGATCGTCAGCCTGACCAACGGTCAAGGCATCTTCGTGGTGGCGCCGACCGGTCTTGCCGGCCGACTCGCAGGCACGGTCGCCGTCGTGGTGCCTGGCGGGGCATTCGATTTCTCTGGCAACTTCTCGGTCGAGGTCAACACCACCAATCAGACGGTCAACCAAGAATTCACCGTCGGCGGCAGCGTCGTCACGCTCACCGTCGCACGCGGCGCCGACCTGCGAATCGTCGGCACCGACGTCGTGCTCGCGGTCGCAGGCCAGACGCTGATGGCCGACTTCGCCTTCGAGCAGATCACACTCGCCGATTCGACAAAGGCCATCCGCGTCGCAGTAGCGAACGGCTCGATCGACCTGGGCGATGGCCTGGTTACGGTCATGAACATCACCGGCGCACTGTTCTTGTTCGCCGACGCCAACGGCTCACAACTGGCTGCGTCACTGAACGCCGATGTGGCGTTTGCGCTGCCCGACGTCAGCTTCGTGGGCGACTTCGGCATGGCGATCAACACCTCGGCCCAAGACGTCGACGAGTCGTTCCAGGTAGGCGCCGCCACCATCGACCTCACGCTGCTGGCTGGCCCGTATTTGCAGGTCACCGGAACCGGCGTCGCACTGTCGATCCTCGGTCAGACAATCGGTGGCGACTTCTCGATCACCCAGACCACCGACGCAGCAACCGGAACGTCGACACTCATCGTTGCTGTAGAGAACGGCTTTTTGTCACTCGGCGGCGCAACACCAATCGTCCAAGTCGCCAACGTCAACGGCGAGTTCATCGTCACCGACGCAGGCATGGCCGGCGCACTCGATGCCGACGTTGCGTTGACTCTGCCCGGCATCGACATCGAAGCAACATTCCAGCTCGAGATCAATACCGGCACCACCGCAGTCGTTGGTTCGCTCGTCAACGTTCCCGCCGGGCCCTACCTGCGACTCGCGGTCATCGGCCTCGAAATCGACGTGCTCGGCCAGACGTTGCAGGGCGACTTCGTCATCGAACAACTGACGCAGGCCGATCAGAGCACGGTCACCCGTTTGGCCATTGCCAACGTTGCCCTCGACCTGGGCGCCGGGCTCGTCACGATCTCGAACGGCACCGGCTTCTTCCTGCTGACCGCCGCCGGCGCTGCGGGCCGACTGAGTGCTTCGGTTGCAGTCGCTATCCCCGACGTGCTCTTCGCAGGCACGTTCGAACTCGAGATCAACACCACCTCGACTGCGGTTGACGAAACCATCGAGATCGGCGCCGGCGTCGCCACGCTCGTGCTGCCTGCCGGTCCATACCTGCGAGTCGCCGGTTCCGACGTGCGCCTGACCATCGCCGGCCAGTCACTCACCGGCAACTTCGCCTTCGAGCAGCTCACCAAGGCCGACGGCAGCACGATCCTCAAGATCGCCGCCAGTGACATCGGCCTGGCAATCGGTGACGGCTCGACCGACCTGCTCACCCTCTCGAACGGCGCCGGAACACTCGTCGTCTTGCCAACCGGCATCGCCGGCTCGATCAGCGGCACGGTTGCACTCGGCATCCCTGACGCAAGCTTGAGCGGCACGCTCGGCGTCGAAATCAACCAGACGAACGCTGCGGTCAACGAAACGTTCACCGTTGGTGGGTCTGCCGTCGTGCTCGACCTGCCCGCCGGCCCGTTGTTCAGCATCACCGGCATCAACGTCGTGCTCGAGATCGCCGGTCAAACGCTGTCGGGCAACTTCGGCTTCAGCCAAACAACCGTCGCCGGGCAGTCGGTGCTCGAAATCGGCTTCGACTCGGTCGAACTCGGCATTGGTGATGGCACGACCGACTTCATCCGCATCACCAACGGCGAAGGTGCACTGATCGCCGCCGGTGCCGACGTTTACGGCACCTTCTCGGGCTCGGTCGCCGTCGACGTCCCCTCGGTCGACCTGACCGGCGACTTCTCGATCTCGCTCAACACTGCGGCGACGGCCAAGACACTGAACGGCGAAACCATCGATCGTGGTTTCCGTGTAGTGGCCGCCAACGCTGCCCTGACCATCGCTGGTCAGTCGATATCGGCCGACGAAGTGACCATCGCACAGACCTCGTTCGAGCCGTCAGCCACGCTGTCGATCGAGATCGTTAACCTGGTGCTCGAACTCGGCCCTGTTTCAGCCAGCGCAGCGTCGGCCGTGATCTTGATCACGCCAAACGGTGTTGCTGCATCGATACAGGCGACCGCATCCATCGACCCATCGTTGTTGCCGGGCATGACCTTGACCCTGGGCGACATCTTCATCGAGATCAACACGGCAACAACCGCTGTGTCGAACACGAACCCCGATCTCGACCTGCCCGCCGGGCCCTATGTGCAGGTCGCAGCAGTCGGCACCTCGTTGACCATCGGCGCCGACTTCGAACTTGCGTTCAACGCCTTCTTCCGCCAGCAGACCCGGGCCGACGGCAGCTTGGTCACCTTCTTTGCTGTCACCGACCTGACCTTCCAACTCGACGCAGACAACGGCATCAAGAACGGCAGCGGTGCCTTCTTGATCCTGCCGGCCGATGCGCTCACCGGTGCTGCCGGCGGCGTGGTCGCTCTGGTCAGCGGCGATCTTGCGGTCGGACTGGGCAGCGCGATCGACATTGAAGCTTCGGTGACGTTGCGGGTCAACACCACCGGCGCACTGGTCGACGAAACGGTCGAGGTCGCCGGACGTGAGTTCGTCTTCAAGATGCCAGCCGACTTTGGCGGCGCACAGGTCGAGCTGATCCTGGCCGACTTCACCCTGATCATCGCCGACTTCATCGTCATCGAAGGCGACAAGTTCACCATCAACGGCAACCAGATCATCCTCGAAGGCGCCAGCCTGTTCGTTGGACAAGGTCCGGCACTGCTCGAAGACGGCTCAATCAACAGCGCCGCATCCGGCGTGCTCGTGAGCGACGTCTATGGCCACGTTGAGAAGTTCGGCGTCGACGGCGTCGACGGCTTCTTCCTCTATGGCGTCGGCCGAGTGCAGCTGCTGGGCGTGCCTGGCGTGACAATCGACGCCGTTGCCGAGGTCGAGATCAACACGACCAACCAGAACTTCAGCATCGACGTGGTCGTCGACGAGAACGGCACGACGCAGACGTTCACCGAAACCACGATTGCGAACGGCACGGTGCGAGTCGCCGTGACCAACGCCGAACTGGCCATCGCTGGTCAGACCCTCAAGGGTGACTTCTACTTCGAAGAGCAGACCGATCTCGTCACGCTCACCAAGCGCCGGGTCATAAAGGTCAGCAACGCATCGCTGGCGCTTGGCGCGGCTGATCCCGCCGACGCACCCGTCGTTGTGGGCGTAACTGATGCAACGATCATTCTCGACCCTGCCGGCGTGGTCGCTGCGGTTCGAGGTGCAACGGCAACGATCAATGTTCCGGGCCTCGACGTGTCGATCAACGTCGACCTCGACATCAACACCCAGCTGAACCCGGTCGACGTCGAATTGCTCAGCGGCACCACCGTCACGCTGCAACCGGGCGTCAAGGTCGTTGCAACCACCGACCTGACGATCTTGGGGCAGAAACTCAGCGGCACGTTCGCCTTTGAACAGGTCAACCTGCCAACAGCTCCGGGCGCCATTGGCCCAGCACCCACCGCAGTACGCATCGCCGCCACCAATGTGCACCTCGAAGTCGGCCCGGTCGGTTCGCCGATCGTGACCCTCGACAACGGCAGCGGCTTCTTCCTGATCACCCCAGATGGCATGGCCGGCACGGTCTCTGGCGATGTAGCAGTGGTCATCCCCGGCCTCGACCCCAGCGACTTCACCTTCGAAGGAAACTTCGGGCTGGCGCTCAACACCTCGCCAAATGCCGTCGATCAGCAGTTCGAACTCGCCGGCCAGACATTGACGCTGAGCGTGCCCGCAGGGCCGTTCATCCGGGTTGAAGGCAACGATGTGCTGATCCGCCTGCTTGGTCAGCGCCTGTCGGGCAACTTTGCCTTTGAACAGACCACCGATGCAGCGGGCGGCTCGGTCGTCAAGTTTGTCGCCACCAACGTCGAGCTCGGCCTGGGCGATGGCACCACCGATTTCGTGACGCTGACCAACGGCGAGGGCGCCTTCCTGATCAACAGCGCCGGTCTTGCCGGGCGCATTGGCGGCACGGTCAATGTCAACATCCCAGGCGTCGAACTCGACGGAACATTCACGCTGGCCATCAACGGCACCGACGTCGACGTCGACGAGACGTTCGCAGCCGGCGCCCCTGACCTGACCCAAGCGCTGGCCATCGGCGATGTGAACGGCGACGGCATCGACGACCTGATCTTTGGCCTACAAGGCCAGGCCAACAAGGTCATGCTGGGCGCCGGCGCCGGCGGTTTCGCGCCGGCCGAATTCGTCTTCCTCGCAGAGAATGCCACGACAGCTGTTGCGCTAGCCGACCTCGACGGTGACCTCGACCTCGACCTGGTCGTTGGCAACGACGGCGAAGCCAACCAGGTGTACCTGAACCTCGGCAACTCGGGCGGCGACTGGCTCGGCTTCTCGACCGACACCGCCGTTGCCGCTGCGCTGAACAACACCCGTGCGATCGCTCTGGGCGATCTCGACGGCGACAACGAACTCGACCTGGTCGTCGGCAACTATCTCGGCGTCAACCAGCTCTATCTCGGCAACGGTGATGGCACCTTTGGTGCTGCGACGACCATCGGCACCGAAAACGATCCGACCACCGCCATTGCGCTGGCCGACATCGATGGCCAACGAGGCATCGATGTCGTCGTCGGCAACAAGGGCTTGGTCAACCGGGTCTACCTGAATGACGGTGACGGCGGCTTCTTGAAGCCGGTCAACATCGGCGACGAGTTCGACGAAACCAACGCAATCGCCATCGGCGACATCGATGGCCAGGCCAGCGACGACATCGTCGTCGGCAACGATGGCGAGAATCAGGTCTACCTACTCGACGTCACCGAAGACGACATCGTCGTCGACATCACGCCCGAAGACACGCTGCTGAACTCGAACGCCGCTGCGTTGGCCGCTCAAGTCCAAGCGCTGGTCGATGTAGAGCTCACCGGCGCCGGATTCGACGCCGGCGACATCGTGGTCGTCGTGCAGGCTGGCGTGTTTACCTTCGCTCTTGCCCAAACACCGAGCCGCCCTGGCCTGGCCCTCGTCGGCGGCGGCGCCGCTGGTACCGCTCTCACCGCCGCACACGAAGCCGACGGCGTGCTGTCCGCTGCTGCAGGCCCCCAGAACTTCAGCCTGTCGATCGTCGATCTCGGCATCAGCGCCGCCATATCGTTCGGTTCGGCTGACGACAACACGACGTCGATCCAGCTGGCCGATGTCGATGGCGCAAATGGTCTCGACATCGTCGTCGGCAACAACGGCACCGCCAACCTCGTCTACATCAACGACGGCAGCGGCAACCTGACCGCCAGTGCTGTTGGCATCGAGACCGACGCAACCACCGCAATCGTGGTGGCCGATATCGACGGCAACGATGGCCTCGACATCATCGCTGGCAACAGCGGCAGCGCAACGGTTGTCTACGCCAACAACGGCACGCCGACCCGCTTCGCAAACTCGACAGCGCAACTCGCCGCCAACCTGATCCGCCTGACGCTGCCGGCCGGTCCCTACGTGCGGGTCGAAGGCCTGGGTATCGAACTGACGGTCGCTGGCCAGGTGCTTCGAGGCAACTTCG
>JBDNHG010000266.1:0-8008 GCA_041688925.1 Acidimicrobiales bacterium
CGATGCCCTGGGCACGCACTGCGTCGCTCTCGCCTTCGAACATGCCTGATCCCTCGAGTGCTGCGCTGACGAAGTCATCGAGTGGGGTTGGGGTTCCGTAGTAGGTGTCGAGGCCGTGGTTGCGTCCTTCGCTGGTGGCGAACCCGGCGATGGTGCGCACCGATCCGTCGGCGTTGACCGAGCTTCCACCGTCGCGGTAGACGCTGGCGGCGGCGTCGAAGTCGCCGGCATCGAGGAGGTCGCCAATGCCGCAGATGTCGGCGACGACGAGTCGGTGGGCTTCCACGTTGGAGGCGTAATCGTAGCCACCGTCACCTGCCGTCGACGCTTCGTCGCCCGAACCGTCTGATGGAGCAGAAGACGATCCGCTCGAGCTTGCGGAGTCGGCGGTGTCTGCGCCGAGGTCGCGGACGGTGGCGCCGTCGTCGTTGCCGCAGCTCGCTGCGACAACGGTCAGCGCGACCGCGGTGGCGAGAGAGCGAGGCCAGGTGTGGTTGGACATGTGGGTGTCTCCTTTTGGGGGTTCTGGGTGGAGCGGATGCTGCCCGGGTTGAGTTGGCGCCATACCGTTGGAACGACGTGGCGGAGATAGGTGCCGAGACGCACGAAGGAGCGTCCCGAGCTACGAAAGGCGTAGGTGATGGGCACCTCGTGGTAGCCGTAGCCCTTGGCGATCAAGTCGATGGTGAGGACTTGGGCGTAGTTATAGTCGTGGGCGATCTCAACATCGGCGAGTGCGGCTGACGACAGGGCCCGGTACCCGGACTGTCCATCGGTGACGGGCACCCGGGTGACGAATCGCACCCACCTGGTGAGCGCCTGGTTTCCGAGTCGTCGGTGGAGCAGCATCCGCTTGATGTCGCCACCGAAGCGGCTGCCGACGACGTAGTGGGCGTCTCCGGCGAGAATCGGGCGGATCAGGCGTTCGAGCTCTGCCGGGTCGTATTCGCCGTCCGCGTCGCAGAACGCCGCCGCGGGTGCGTGCTGCGACGCGGCATGGGCGAACCCGGTTCTAACCGCGGCGCCGAGGCCCCGGTTGGTGTCGTGGTCGATCACGGTGGCCCCGCGGCCCGTGCGACCGCTGCGGTATCGTCGGTGCTCCCGTCGTTGATCACGACCACCTCGACCGGGTGCGTGTCGATGTGACTCGGCGCCGAGGCGATCACTTCGCGGATGCGCGGTCCTTCGTTGTGTGCGGGCAATAGCAAAACGACGGTGCCGCCCTCGACTAGCGCGGCAGTCGGGACGGGTTCGACAGGTGGGGGCAGCCGTAGCCGCCCCAGCATCGATGGTTGGGGCGCGATGAGCGCAACACCGCCCGCAACAAAGCTGTAGAGGGTCTTGACGCCGTGCAGCACGACGACCGCGGTGATCGCAGTGGATGCGGGGACGCCGGTGGCCACGAGCGCGGCGGTCCCGGCTGCTTCGTAGGTACCGACGCCGCCGGGGGTGACGGCCAGGATCTGCACGGTGACGGCGGCGGCCAGGACGGCGAGGGTTTCGCGGGGGCCGAGGTCGATTTCGAACCACTGGGCGACCCGCCACACGACCAATGCCTCGGCGAGCCACGCTGCGATCACGAGCGCGAAAGTCGCGGCGTCTGGTAGCCGCGGTGGTCTCGTGCCGGGGATGGCTTTGGTGCGCTGGTTCACGAGTACCAGCGCAGCGGCGACGCCGATCAGGCCGATAGCGATCATGAGCGCGACACCGGGGCGGCCTAGGTTGTCGGACACGAGGCCGGGTGCTGCGGCCACGCCGAGCAGGGCCAGGGTGACTACGTCGGCGGCGCGCAGTAGCACTGTTGTGGCGGTGGCGGGCGCGATTTCGATGCCGGTGCGGCGGGTGACAGAGGCAATGCGCAGGGGTTCGCCGAGCCGGAACGGCAGGACGTGGTTGGCCCCCAACGCGAGATGCACCGCCGCAAGCGCTTGGCCCAAGCGCAGGCCGGGTAGGAGGCGACGCCAGGCCTGGGCTCGCATGGTGAACGCCGCCAGCAAGGCGGCGGGGATCAGGCCCAACCCAAGCGGGTCGCGAGATCCACGACTGAGCCCGGCACCGAGTTCGTCGGTGTCGATAGCGGCGGCGAGCCCGAGGGCCACAACGACCGACGCCGTCGCCGTCACGACCAGGAGTGTGCGCAAAGGGCGCGAGTTGGCCCAACGCCGGATCACGCTAGTGCCCCCGTGTGCTGCGGCTGCGCCTGCCCCCGCGAGAAAGAGCCTGCTGGTGCTGACAGCGCATGTTCGCGCTGGTGGGCGATCTGGTCGGCGACGCCCGCAGCGAGCGTGACGGCTGGTGACCACGCGAGGAGCCGGCGGGCCTTTGTGATGTTGGCGGCGGTGCGTCCGGGGTCGCCGCTGACCGCTTCAAGGGGAGCCAGAGGGACGGGGCGGCCGAGATGGTCTTCGACGGTGTCGATGAGCGTTCGCAGCGACACCGGTCGGCCTGAACCTACGTTGTAGACCGTGCCCGCGCTGACTGGAGCGAACAGGGCGGCTTCGATGGCGGCCGCGGCGTCGTCGACATGGGTGAAGTCGCGGGCCTGATGCCCTGAGCCGCGTATTCCGAAGACGGGGCCGCCGAGCGCTGCATCGATGATGCGGTGCAGCGCCATGTCGGGCCGCTGGCCGCGTCCGTACACGGTGAAGAAGCGGAGGGCCACGGCATCGACACCTCGGGCGACATATGCACCCATGAGCGATTCGACGGCGGCCTTGGTCACGCCGTAGGGGCTGAGGGGTCGCAACGCGTCGTCTTCGTTGGCGGCCCCGTCGGCGATGTCGCCGTAGACCGAGCTGCTGGACGCCAGCACAATCCGCCGGGGCTGCGTGACGAGGGCGGCTTCGAGGAGTCGTTGGGTGAGCAAGGTATTGACACTGAGGTGCTCGGCGAAGCCCGCTCCCCAAGACGTTTGCACTCCGGGCCGGCCGGCGAGGTGAACGATGTAGCCGAACCCGTCGAGCAGGTCGACGAGGTCGGTGGTGAGAAGGTCCGTGGTGAGAAGGTCCGTGGTGATCCTGTCGGTTTCGGTGAGCGTCGCGCGGGCTTGGTCGTGGCGAGGTTCGGCGCCGTTGTCGACGATGGTGACGTCGTGACCCGCATCGAGCAACCGTCGACAGGTCACGGTCCCGATGAAACCTGCGCCGCCGGTGACCAGCACCCGCGATCTCGGATTAGCTATGCCTAACATGAGGGTGGATGTTAAGCACGCTTATCGTTAACATGCAACCTACCCGAAGAAATCGAGGCAGAAAATGGTGAGGTTGAGAGGAATGTCCGTGCTTGAACATCATGTTCGGCAACTGCTCCGAGTGCTAGCGATCAGCGTTGCCGTCGTGGTCGTTTCCACGGCGTGTTCGAGCGGCGATGAAGGCGAGACGATACGGGTCTACTCGGGTCGGCACTATGACCTTGAGCAGGCATTCGTGCAGTTCAGTGAGGAGACGGGGATCTCGGTCGAGTTCCTCACCGGCAGCGACGCCGAACTCCGAGAACGGATCGCGGCGGAGGGCGACGAAACCCAAGCCGACGTGTATCTGACTGTCGACGCCGGCAATCTGGCCGTGGCCGCTGAGCAGGGCCTGTTCGCGCCTCTCGAGTCGCCGGTTCTCGAGGCCGCAGTACCCGACAGTCGCCGTGACCCCGACGGCTACTGGTTCGGTCTCGCTGTTCGGGCCCGCACGATCGTCTACCACCCCGACCGGGTGCCCCCTGAGGAGGTCCCCACGACCTACGAGGAGCTCGCCGATCCCGAATGGCGCGGTCGGGTATGTCTCCGAGACTCCTCCAACGTCTATACCCAGTCGCTGGTCGCGAGCCTGATCGCCAACGACGGACCTGACAGAGCATTGGAGGTCGTGCGGGGCTGGGCCGACAATGCCGAGGTCCTAAATAGTGACGTTCTCATCCTGGAGTCGATCGCCGAGGGGTTGTGCGATGTCGGCGTCACCAACCACTACTACCTCGCTCGGCTGCTCGAGGACGATCCTGACTTCCCGGTGAAACTCGCCTGGGTCGACCAGGCGGGTCGAGGCGCGCATGTGAACATCTCCGGCGGTGGCGTGACCCGCTACGCCGACCATCCCGAGCTCGCCCAGCAGCTCTTGGAGTGGCTGGTCACCGATGGCCAGAGTCTCTTCGTCGACAGCAACCACGAGTACCCGGCCAATCCCGATGTGGCTCCCGAGCCGCTCATCGCGCAGGAGTTCGGGACCGAGTTCGTCCGCGATGACCTGTCCGCCGCGCTCTTCGGTGGCCTCAACGCGGACGCGCTCCGCGTCATGGACGAAGCCGGCTACGGGTGATCCAGTGGCGTCGCTGAGCGTGAAGTCGCGTCCAGCCGTGACCCCTGGGTCCGACGATGACAAGCAGGCGCCGCGCGCCGCCGAGAACGCCACCGTCGTCTCGCACCTGGACGGGCACCCGTGACCGCCCCGCCAGTAGCTGGCGGCGTGGCGCTCGCTGTGATCGGTGCCCGCAAGCGCTTCGACGACACCATGGCGGTCGATGACGTCGACTTGAAGGTGATGAACAGCGACATCTTGGCTCTCGTCGGGCCCAGCGGGTGCGGCAAGACCACCCTGCTGCGCACCATCGCCGGACTCACCGGCCTCGACTCCGGAACCATCCACCTGGCAGGCACTGTCGTGGACGACTCGAAGCGGCGTCTCCCACCCGAGAATCGCCACGTCGGGTTGGTGTTCCAGGAGCACTCGCTGTTTCCCCACCTGACGGTTCTCGACAATGTCGCGTTCGGCATCCGCGATGCGAGCCGCCGCGACACCCAGGCCCGTGCCAGCGAGGCTCTCGAGCTCGTAAGACTCGGTCGATTCGGCGCCCGGTACCCTCACGAGCTGTCCGGCGGTGAACGCCAGCGCGTCGCGTTGGCCCGAGCCCTTGCACCCCGACCCATGTTGATGCTGCTCGATGAACCCTTCGCCAGCCTGGATCCCAACCTGCGGGGCAAGCTGCGACGCGACGTGATCGGAGCGTTGCGCGAGACCCAGACCGCAGCGGTCTTCGTCACTCACGACCAGGGCGAAGCGCTCGCCAGCGGGGACCGAATCGCGGTCATGCGGGCCGGGCGCATCGAGCAGCAGGGCGAACCCGACAACGTGTTCCATCAGCCCCGCAACCGATTCGTCGCAGCGTTCATGGGCGAGGCGTCGTTCCTGCCGGTGACCAACAACAGTCATGGGCCCTCCACCGTCCTCGGACCCATAGAGTTCGGACCCGACTGCCAGAGCCGACCTGGCCTAGCGATGGTTCGTCCCGATGACGTGGTGTTCGTCGCCGACGCGTCCGGAGACGCCTCAGTGACCGCGGCCGAGTTCCGCGGCACGACCTGGAATTACACGATCACCGTCCCGGATGGCACCGCGGTGATGGCGAGCCGACCCCACCTCGACCGACTCGATGTCGGCACTCGAGGCCGCGTCACGCTCGTACCGGGCCACCGTCAAGTCGCCATCCACGAAGACCGATGACAAACGCAGCGCCCGAGCCCGCCGATGTCGACGTGCTCGTCGTCGGCGGAGGCCCGTGCGGACTCACCACCGCACTCGAAGCCGCTCGCCGCGGCCTCTCAGTAGAGCTGGTGGAATCGGCCCCGCTACTGGGCGGGATGGCCGCCAGCTTCGCGGTCGCTGGTCAACGAGTCGACTACGGCAGCCACCGACTCCATCCCCCGATCTCAACCCGTGGATACGCCCTCCTGAACGAGCTTCTCGGAACCGACCTGCAGGTCCGACCGCGCAACGGTCGATTGCGGCTTCGGGACCGGTGGGTGGACTTCCCGTTGCGCCCCCTCGACCTTGCCCGGAACCTGCCACCAGCGTTCACCGCTGCGGCGCTGCGCGACATCGCCACCCGACCGCTGCGAAGCTCAGCTGAGGATTCATACGCCGCAGTCGTGCGCCAAGGGCTGGGTCCGACCGCACTCAACGACTTCCACGGTCCGATGGCCACGAAGCTGTGGGGGATGCCGCCCGAGCGACTCAGCGCTGAGCTAGCTCGCAAGCGCATCTCGGTACGAACGCCCACCGCGCTGGCCCGCAACGTTGCCCGAACATCCTCACGACGCACATTCCTATACCCCCGACTGGGCTACGGTCAGATCGTCGACCAACTCGCAGCGGCCGCTCGCTCCAGCGGTGCGAAACTCCACACCAGCACACGAGTCGACAGCCTCGAACTCGACCCCCAAGGGCCTCTCGCCACGCTGTCCTCTGGGGAACAGCACCGGGCGAACCGTGTCATGTGGACCGCTCCCACATCCACGCTGGCAACCGCGGTTTCGGGCACCAGCGTTCCACCTGACGCCACAGCCCCCTTCGCGGTCCGAGGGTTGGTGCTCGTCTACCTCGTGCTGCCCGTCGACGGCTACACCCCGATCGACGCCCACTATGTGCCCCACCTCGATGTCGCCTTCAGTCGACTCTCCGAACCCCGCAACTACCGTGACGGGCCCGACCCCGAAGGTCAGACGGTTCTGTGCGCGGAGATCCCATGCACCGAGGGAGACCACACATGGCAACTCGACGACAACGCCCTCGCCGAGCTCGTGCTCGAAGGAATCCGTCGCTGCGAACTCCCCTCTCCAACAGTTCAGGCCGTCGAGGTCCGTCGACTGCCCGCCGTATATCCCGTCCTCACCGTCGACGACCCATACGCCCGCCGGAACGCACTCGACTGGGCCGATGACCTCAACGGCGTGACCGTGCTCGGCCGCCAAGGACTACTTGTCGCCGACAACCTTCACCATGTGATCGACATGGCCCTCGCCGCCGTCGACTGCATCGACCCGTCTGGAGAATGGTCCGTGGACGCCTGGAGACGCCAACGCGACCGGTTCGACGACTTTGTCGTCGAGGATTGAGCGGAATGGCTCAGGCGCACGCGAGGCTCGAGCACTCAGAACTCGAGAGCACTGCGACCCGTCTGTGGGTCGGAGCGGTCGCAGCCATCGTCGCGATCATCGCTCTCGTAGGGCTGCCGGCTCAAGCCACCTACGGTGCGAGAACGTCGGCGGACGAGCCCCAATACCTCCTCAGCGCGACATCGCTCGCCGAAGATTTCGACCTTGACATCAGCGACGAACTCCGCGATCAGCGCTACCTCGCCTATCACGAGATCCCGCTCGACCCGCAGACCATCCCTCTCGACGAGTCGGGCCGCCAGGTCAGCCCCCACGACCCACTCCTGCCCGTCATCCTCGCCGCCCCGGTCGCCGCGGGAGGATGGGCTGGAGCAAAGGCGACGCTCGCGGCGGTCACCGCCGCGACCGCCGCGCTCACGGCGTGGCTCGCGAACCGCCGGTTCGGGGTCTCCAAGCCGGTCTCTGCCACGGCGACGGTCGCGTGTTTCGCCGGTCTGCCGCTCGCTGCGTACGGAACCCAGGTGTATCCCGAGATGCCGGCGGCCCTCGCCACCCTGGCACTCATCGCCGGCCTCACCGCTCCTCTCGATTCACCTCGCGCACGGCAGCGATCAGTGATCCTGACCATGGCCGCAGTCCTCGCTCTCCCCTGGCTCGCCGTCAAATACGTCCCGATCGCAGCCGTCGGCGGCATCGCCGTCCTGGCCCGTCTACGCCATCACCGAACCGCCTTCTCCGTCACGCTCCTCACCGCCATCGCCGCCGCCATCGCCTACCTCACCGTCCACCAATGGATCTACGGCGGATGGACCTCCTATGCGACCGGAGACCACTTCGTCAACACCGGAGAGTTCAGCGTCGCCGGCACCGACATCCACGTCCTGGGGAGAACTCGAAGACTCATCGGGCTCCTCGTCGATCGCCAGTTCGGTATCGCTGCCTGGTCACCCGTGTGGTTCATCCTGCCCGTCGCGGCACTCCCCGGCCGGTCCTTCAACATCCCCCACCAACGCCTGCTGATCGCGTTGGTCAGCGTGACATGGCTCAACGCGACCTTCGTCGCGCTCACGATGCACGGCTGGTGGGTACCTGGTCGCCAACTCGTCGTTGCTCTCCCCGCAGCAACGCTTC
>JBDNHG010000267.1:0-5210 GCA_041688925.1 Acidimicrobiales bacterium
CCATGAAGAAGTCTTGGCCGATGTTGAAGAAGAAGCTGAGTCGGCCAGCGAACGCATCGACATCAAGACCCTTGGCCAGCGCAGCTCGGACGTATTCGACGCCGTCGGCGAGGGTGTACGCCAGCTCGATGTCGAGCGTCGCACCCGCTTCTTGGATGTGATAACCCGATATCGAAATCGAGTTGAACCGAGGCATGTTCAGCGCCGTGTACTCGATGATGTCGGCAACGATGCGCATCGACGGCTCTGGCGGATAGATGTAGGTGTTGCGCACCATGAATTCTTTGAGGATGTCGTTCTGGATCGTGCCGGAAAGCTGATCGGCCGAGACACCCTGCTCCTCACCTGCAACGATGTAGCAGGCCAAAATCGGCAGCACTGCGCCATTCATCGTCATCGAAACGCTCATCTGGTCGAGCGGGATGTCGGCGAACAGGATCTTCATGTCTTCGACCGAGTCGATAGCCACACCGGCCTTGCCGACATCGCCGAGCACCCGGGGATGATCGCTGTCGTAGCCGCGGTGCGTCGCAAGGTCGAAGGCAACCGACAACCCCATCTGTCCTGCGGCAAGGTTTGCTCGGTAAAAGGCGTTCGATTCTTCGGCGGTCGAGAACCCCGCATACTGGCGGATGGTCCACGGCCGGTTTGTGTACATCGTGGCCCGAGGCCCGCGCACGAATGGTGCTTGGCCAGGGATGGTGCCCAGGTGTGGCACATCTTCGAGGTCAGCCTCGGTGTACAGCGGCTTGACGTCGATGCCTTCGGGCGTCGTCACGACCAGTTCGTCGGGGTCGCGTCCCTTCAGCTCGCGTTCTGCGGATTCTCGCCAGTCAGATGTGCTCACCACCAGATTGTACGGGACGGGTGCGGCACCCAATAACGTCGCCATGCGTATGAACACGATGTGAACTGCAAAGAGGGTTCGTGCAGTCCGCGTGTTGTCTGTTTACAGTGCGGGGCATGCATGTCCGGTCGTTCGAAATCAATGGCGTGGCCGACACCGATCTGCGGCTCCTGCATGACTACCTGCTCGAGGTTGGCGGCTTCGAATTTCGTGCCGGCGGTTCCGGTTTCTTCGTGCTCGTCGGCGAACGGTTTCTCGCCACATCAGGCGCAAAAAACGCCCAAATGGTGCTGGCATCGCGCGAAGCCGACACCATCAACGTTGACGTCGTCGCTGCCGGTGGTGGCAAGGGCGACTCTGCCAGCCAACTCGCAACTGCCCAGCGGGCAACCGAATTGCTTCGCGGGTTCGCCGAGCGCAACGAGCTTTCGATCAACGACATCTGAGTCGACACGAACAGCGGTCAGGGATTCACTCTCTGCCGAGACACACGGGCTGCGCTACTGTTATCCGCCGTGGAAGCCGATGAAGAACAGCCCGTACTCGGGGTCGATATCGGTGGATCCGGCATGAAAGCCGCGCTCGTCGATGTGCGAACCGGCACGTTGGTCACCAAGCGATACCGAATCGAGACGCCGCGGCCAGCAGCCCCGCATGCCATGGGCCAGGTGTTCAAACAGCTCGTCGATCACTTCGACCACACATCCGCGCCAATCGGCTGCGCCTTTCCTGGCGTCATACGACGCAACGCAGTGGTCGGAACAGCCGCCAACCTCGATGACTCATGGGTGGGCGTGAACGCAGCCAAGTTGTTCTCAGCCGAAGCTCCAGTGACCATGATCAACGATGCCGACGCAGCCGGCATGGCCGAGATACGTCACGGCGCAGGCAAGGGTATCGATGGCGTCATCTTCATGCTTACGATCGGTACCGGGTTCGGTACTGCGATCTTCAATGACGGCGTGCTCCTGCCGAACGTCGAACTCGGTCACATCGAAATCGACGGAGTCGACGCCGAGCGCCTCGCCACGAGCCGCGCTAAGAAGAAGCAGAAGCTGTCGCGCAAAGCGTGGGCGAAACGGCTCGAGCAATACCTGAATCGCCTTGAAGATCTGGTCTGGCCCGACCTCTTCATCATCGGCGGCGGCATCAGCAAAAGTTTTGATGAGTTCGCACCGCTCATCACCACCCGAGCAAAAATGGTTCCGGCTCATCTACGCAACAACGCAGGCATCGTCGGCGCCGCAATCGCAGCATCACAACACACCTGAGCCCCCGCAGTAACGGTCCGCTCTATTGGGCCCAAAACGCGGCCGTGGCCGGCGTGATAGCGCCGGCCACGATCAAGATTTCTACGTGCCTCTTTGTCAGAGCTTGGAGATGACTGTTTCGCAGCTCGAGAGGTCGACGCCGCCGCCTTCTTCAACGTCGAGGCTGGTGATGACACCATTCTCGATGATGGCGGCGTAGCGACGTGAGCGGCTACCAAGACCGTGCCCGGTGCCGTCCATCGTCAGACCCATCGCTGCGGTGAACTCACCATTGCCGTCGCCGAGCATCACAATGTCGGTAGCGCCCTGAGACTCGGCCCACGCACCCATGACCCATGCGTCGTTGACCGACACACAGACAACCTTGTCGACGCCCTTGGCGGCGAGTTCGTCCTTGTTCTGAACGAAACCAGGCATGTGGAGCTTCGAACAGCCAGGTGTGAAGGCGCCGGAAACGGCGAACAGCACGACCTTGCCGGTTCCGAGTACTTCGCCGGTCTGTACGGGTGCAGGTGCGCCATCGTCGCCGAGTACGCGAACCTCGACGTCTGGAATGTTGTCGCCAACCGAAACTGCCATCGTTTCAACTCCTTGTAGGGACTGCACCCACACGGTGTGATTGCAGCATCGGGCACGACTTTACCGGCCGATTCGATTTGGGGTTAGCGTTGTGACGTGGAAAAGCGTGAAGAACTGGTTTGGATGTCCGCGGTCGAGCTGACTGCGCTGATGCAAGCTGGGGCTCTGTCGTCGACCGAGGTCGTCACCGCGCACCTCAACCACATCGAAACCGTCAATCCGGCGTTGAACGCGATCGTCACCCTGACAGCGGAGCATGCACTCCAGCTTGCGGCACAAGCCGATAACCGCCAGACAGCGGGTGATGAACTCTGCGTACTTCATGGGCTGCCTATGGCGCACAAAGACCTCGCGCAGACCGCCGGAATCCGCACGACCTCGGGTTCACCGCTGTTCGCCGACAATGTCCCTACAGAAAACGCACTGGTCGTGCAGCGAGCGCTCGACGCAGGCGCAATAACGGTGGGCAAGACGAACACCCCTGAGTTCGGTGCCGGTTCGCACACCTTCAACGAAGTATTCGGCGCAACGCTGAACCCGTATGACCAGTCACGCACCTGCGGTGGGTCCAGTGGGGGAGCAGCTGTGTCGCTCGCAGCCGGCATGGTGCCGATCGCCGACGGATCCGACATGGGTGGCTCGCTTCGCAACCCGGCGTCGTTCTGCAATGTTGTCGGGCTTCGGCCATCGCCGGGGCGCGTGCCCGCGTGGCCAAAGGCGACGGCCTGGAGCCACCTGTCTACCGAAGGACCCATGGCACGATCCGTCGACGACGTGGCTTTGCTGCTTGCTGCGCAGGCCGGCCCAGATGCGCGCAGCCCGATTGCACTCGAAGGTCCCGGCACCGACTTCTTGCCGCCCGTGGAAGAACCTGGCACGTCGCTACGCATCGCCTGGGCCCCCGACCTCGGCGGCCTGCCCGTCGACCCTGCGGTAATCAACGCACTCGCCGGCGTACCTGACGTCTTCGAACGATTAGGCCACAGCGTTGACGAGGCATGTCCCGATCTGAGCGAAGCCGGCTATGTGTTCGACATGTTGCGGGCCTGGACCTTCGCTATGGGTTTCGGCCACCTCATCGACGAACACGGCGATCAGATGAAAGAAACCGTCCGGTGGAATGTGCAGCGGGGTCGTGATCTGTCGATAGCCGATCACATGTTGGCATCGAAGCTGCGCAATGAGATCTATCAGCGCACTGCAACGTTCTTCGAGACCTACGACTTCCTGCTCTGTCCCGTGGCCCAGGTGCCACCGTTCCCGATTGAGACCGAATACATCGACGAGATCAACGGCATTCAGATGTCTACCTACATCGAATGGATGCGCGTCTGCACCGACGTCACGATCATGAACTGCCCGGCCATGTCGGTTCCTGCTGGGTTCACCGACGACGGCTTACCCATCGGTCTTCAGATCGTCGGGCCGCCACGACATGATTGGGAGCTGCTCACGATCGCGAAGCAGTTCGAAACCGCCACCAAAGTCGCCAGCCGTCGTCCACCCGGCATGTAGCTATCGGGCCGGTCAGGCTCACTGGGGATCGTCTTGCTTCTTCACGCCGTTCAGCATGCGTTCGGTGCCCACTGGAGGGTCGCTCCAGGCGAGCCGATGCCCGCGTGATGACAGCGTCTCGGACACTGAACTCATGGCGTCGATGGCAGCTTCATCCAAGAAAGGCGTGCGCCGAAAGTCAACGGTCACATCGCCCGCCGAAGCCTCGGCCGCATCCCGCAGCCCCTGCGCGAACTTTTCATCGTTGGCCATCCACAACATGCCCACCGGCCGCACGGTGACCTGACCGCCGTCGTCATGGGTGTGTTCCATCGTGAAGCGTCGGGTGACGTGCAAGACAATGGTCAGTGCGATCCCGATGAGCACCGCTCGTTCGAGCCGAGGCGTGAAAACGAGTACTGATGCAGCCGTCGCCCACGCCAACAAAGCCTGGGTCTTGGTGCGCTGCCAGAGCCGCACAAGTTGTACCGGCTTCACCAGCGATGAAACAGCAGCCAGCACGATCGCTCCGAGCACCGCCTTTGGCAATGGCTCGAGCACGCTCGCAAACGGGAGAAATGCCAGCACGATCAGAC
This sequence comes from Acidimicrobiales bacterium, assembly GCA_041688925.1. Classification (GTDB taxonomy): domain Bacteria; phylum Actinomycetota; class Acidimicrobiia; order Acidimicrobiales; family UBA10347; genus UBA10347. The sequence continues at coordinate 4,788 of JBDNHG010000267.1, forward strand.
CCGTGATGCCGCCGCTCCAGCGCGTCTTGGCCCCCGCAAGCCGATTGATCGAACTGCGCGAGAACGAGCCACCAACCGGGTAACCGCCCGAGAAAGCGGACGCGAAATTGGCAAGACCCGACGCGATCATCTCTTGATTCGCATCCCAACGCTCACCCGTCTCGTTCGCGAACGTGCGAGCGATCGATGCCGGTTCGGCGAACCCGATCAACGCGATCACGAAGGCGCCGACCAGAAGGGTCGGCATCTGATCCCACGGGAGATCCAAGCTGAACGGCGGCAACCCTTCGGGAATCTCGTCGATCGTCGGGCCAGAATAGTTGACGACGCGCGAGTAGACGATGCCGATCATGACGGCTATCAGCACGCCAGGAAACAGCGGGCTCAGCCGACGCCCGCCGATGAACAAGCCGACGGTGACGA
>JBDNHG010000268.1:0-10584 GCA_041688925.1 Acidimicrobiales bacterium
CCACCCTCACCCATGTCCCTGGGATCAGGCTGCCCTCAACTTCAACTAGTCCGCTGCGACGGACCAGCAGCTGCGTCCTTTCACCACAGCACGGTTCAAAAACGCCTCGTGGCGCTCCACGTCCCACGCCCAGATCCGGTTTGGTCCGTCAGCCATCAACTCGGGTTTGACCCTGGCTGGGTGGCGGGCCTGGCGGCGTCGTTCGCGGACCTGATGGTGGTCGCGCAGGATCCGATACATCGTTGAGATCGATGCGAGGTAGGTGCCTTCGTCGAGCAGTGTGGCCCAGACTTGGGCGGGTGCGTGGTCGCAGAATCGTTCGGAGTTCAACACTGCGAGTACCTGGTCGCGTTCGATATCGGTGAACGCCCGGTGCGAGCGTGGCCGTGGTGTTGGCGGGCCTTGGATTGGTGGTCGACGGTGCCGGTAGTGGGTGGAGCGCGACCGGCCCATGACGGTGCAGGCTTGGACTCGAGAGATGTTTGCTGCGACGAGTTCGTCGACGCCGGCGTCGGTGATCAGGTCAACGGTTCGTTGGTGTCCGCGCTCTTGGAGAGCTCGCCCAAGAGCGCCTGCACCTTTCCCTGGACCTCGATGATCATCTCAGCCTTCGCGAGTTTGGCTTTCAATCGTTCGTTTTCGGCGCGGAGCTGTTGCACCTCGGAGCGGGTAGCGGCGCCGCGGCCGCCTTCGGATGCTCGTCCCTCGGTCACCACGAGGGTTCCTTCGCGGTGCTGACGTCGCCAGTCGGTGACGATTGAGGAGTACAGGCCCTCACGGCGCAGCAGTGCGCCCTCCTCGCCGGGTTCGGAGCAGCGGTCGTACTCAGCGAGCATCGCGAGTTTGTAGTCGTTGCGGAAGATCCGACGCTGTGCTCGTTTCCCGGATCCAGGCGTGGGGGCTCGAAGACTCTTACGTGATCCAGCATCGGGCTCAGTCTTACCGACCCGAACCGCACTCGTCTTCGCCATCACAATCTCCAATCAGTCAGACACCAAACCTGTCTCACCGATCATGGACACAAAGGGGCGACCCCACCTACGTGATCACAGGTTGCTTCCCGGATCGACCAGATGAGACCGGCGACGACGACAGGCTCACGACGGATCTCATCGAGCGCGCCCGAACCGGTCAGCGCCTCGACTCGTCGCGCACCGCCGAGCAACTCCTCGACACCATGGAAGCGAGCCGGACGCTCGCGCTCGGCGCCGAGCACTGCAACCCGCTCGACATCGAGTTCGCCTCGCGGGTGGACCGGTTCGACTTCGCCATGGAGGTGACCGCCGACGACATCGGCCGGCGGCTCGAGGTCCGGTAGAGCGATCAGAGCAACATCGGTTCGGCCGCCAGCGCTCCGCTCAGGATCGAAGCAGTTTCCGGAGTGGGCCCTTGCTCGAGAACGCGCGGAGGATCGTGCGTTCATCGGGTGTTGGGCTGAGTGTTGTCAGGGTTCGCGTTCGATCGTGAGCGTGGTGGGTCCTCGGAGCGTGGTGCTCTGTTTCCAGGCGACGCCGTCAGGGGCGATGGTGTGGTTGTCGAAGCTGTTGAGGAACGCGGGGATCGCCGCTCGCATTTCGAGGCGGCTGAGGGCGGAGCCGAGGCAGTGGTGGATGCCGTGGCCGAACGAGATCGGTTTCAGGTCGGGCCGGTCGATGCGGAGTCGGTCGGCGTCGGGCCATTGGCGGGTGTCTCGGTTGGCTGCTCCGATCATGAGCGCGACGTTGGCGCCTGTCGGGATGGTCACATTGCCTGCCTGGACTGGGCCGGTGGTTGTTCGCACCGCAATCTGGGCTGGCGGGTCGTAGCGAAGGAACTCCTCGATCGCGTTGTCAATGAGGTCCGGTTGTTCTTGCAGCTGCGTCCGTTGATCGGGAGACTCGTTGAGTGCGAGAAAGGTGTTGCCGAGGAGTGCGGTGGTGGTCTCGTGGCCGGCGAACATGAGCACGACGATCAGAGCGACGATGTCGTGGTCATCGATCTCTGTCGGGGTCGGTGGCGAGGGCGGAAGCACGTCGCTGGCAAGACGATTTTGCCGGCTGAGTGCGGACAGAGGAATTGACGTCCTATGGTCAAGCCGCACGAACACGAACACGAACACGCACTCGACACCGGGCCCGCGGGCCGAGATCGGTCCTTCCGCGGTTCGAGCCCAGGGGAGACCGATGGGCGCCCACGATCTAATGATTGCTGCGACAGCGCGCGCAACTCGTGGGCCTGCCAGAGGACTTGTCGACCTACTCGCTAGGCCCCTCAAGCGCCGACAAGAGTGCATTCGCCGACCTGCCAGGGGTCGTCGTGATCGATCATCCGGATTGCTGTCGTCCGACATGCGTTCGGGGTTCTTGGTGTCCCCGCCATGTGGTCGACGATGTGCCGTTGTGGCGCTTGAACGCGACGGTGAACGTGTCGGCAGTGGAGAAGCCCAAGGCGCGAGCGAGTTCGGCAACAGTGACAGACGAGCTGGCGAGTCGTTCCTTAGCCCAGCGGTCTCGGACCCGGTCGAGGATCTGCTGGTGTGATGTTCCGAGTTCGGCGAGTCGTTGTTGGAGCGTGCTGCGTGAGTACGGCAAGAACCGGACGAGCCGACCTGCTGCAGTGGGGTTATTGCCTCGTCGAAGAGGCATTGTCCCAGGAGCAGGTGGCCCAGGCTCGAACTCGAGTACTCGAGCAGGCCGAGGGACGACAGTCGTTCCATGTGATGTCTGATAATCTGATTTCGTGAGTGACGTGACTGCTACTGAAGCCGCCCGCAGGTTCTCAGAACTGCTTGATGCAGTCGAGCACGATGGGCGTCGGTTCACCATCGTGCGCCACGGTCGTGTTGTCGCTCACCTTGAACCTGCTGTTGCAGGTAGAGGTAGCTCAGTCAAGGAAATGCTCCGGTCGAGCCGGCCAGATGCGGAGTGGACTGCCGAGTTGCGCGATCTTCGAGGAACCTTCGAGGTGCAGGAGCGTCCGTGACCCTCCTTCTGCTCGATACAACTTTTCTCATCGATGCCGAGCGCTCCGGCGGACAGCTCGATGACCTAATAGCGGACGATGACGATGTCGCAATCGCCGCAATTACGGTTGCAGAACTCTTGGTGGGCGTGGGACTGGCGGCAAAGCGCCACAAGGAGAAGCGTGAAGCTTTCGTTAACGCAATCGTGGATGCGATTCCCGTGCTCCCGTACGATGTCGCGACCGCTGCCGCCCACGCGACACTGCTGACTGCGGTTCGGGCCCAGGGGAGACCGCGGGGCGCCCACGATTTAATGATCACTGCGACAGCGCTGGCGACACGACGATCGGTCGTAAGCGCCGACAAGAGTGCATTCGACGACTTGCCAGGCGTCGCCGTGATCAGTCATCGGGATTGAAGTCGTTGTCATCGCGTTAAATGCCTCACGCGATCAACATCGAGGCAAAGGCAGGCACAGTGCTCGTCTTTGACGGCCGCATGCTTTACGGCACCGGCATCAATCACACAGACGAGCCGCGCATCGCCATGCTGAACGGCATGCAGCCGCCGTGGATGAAGCAGCAGGAGAACTGGATGCTGTCTGTTCAGCCCGAGGTGCTTCGACGGGCAACCTCCAAGCTTTTGCATCGCATGGGTTATCAGTCCTGGACCGGCTCGCAAATCAACGAGGGCCACGCCTTTGGCGCCAGAGAATTGCCGGGCGAAGCCGCCGGCGCACTCGCTGCGATTCGTTTGGCTGCAGACGAAAGACGTTATGTCCGCGTTGGTGAACTCGGCCCCGATTCCAGCAGAGAAGATCTGCAGGCGGATTACACGCTGCGTGAGGTAGTCCGGACTGCCCGTGAAGGCGCGGACTCCGAGCCGGGACAAGCATTCGACCAGGGGACCTGATCGTCCAGCGCTTCAAACGAGCGACGGCCTTCTGAGTGAAGGTGGCAGGACAAGTGAAACCCAGGCGAAGGCGGCGCAAACAACGTGGCCAGCCCAGGGGAGATGCTCACGCTCGTGTGCGAGCGGGAATCGGACCGAGGTCCATGTCACGATGTGACGTGCAACGTCACGCCTTGAGAGAGAACGGGCTCGGCGGGCTACCTAGCGAGGGAAATCGAGAGTTCATTGACGACGCATGCTGATCAAAACGTTCCCGAGGGTTGGCACCCTGATCCCTATGGGCGATATTCGCAACGGTGGTGGGATGGGTCGATGTGGACCGGCTGGGCTTACATGAGGGTCAGCGGCAATGGGACGCCGCAATGCAGGCGGCGCCGGTGGATGCGCACTGGTCCGTTACACGCCAGCGGAGTGGCAGAGGTAACACCAGACGGCCTAGTCAATGCGGCGCCTCGCGCTAATTGGGGAACAAGCTTGCTGAGTGAACGCAGAACTGGCCGCTTTGGGTCGACGGCTGTTCATCGTCCCGCTACTGCTCGGAGCGGCATGGTTGGGCATCGAGCGGACATGCCGTGGCCGTTCGGAGCCGCCGGTTCTGGTACGGTCGGCGACTAGGAAGCCAAGCGCATTCCGCTTGTTTGTCTGAAGGGGCAGATATGAATTTGACTAAGTTGTGGGCTGTGCTGTTGGCACTTGCCCTGCTCGCTGGTGCCTGTGGCTCAGACGATGACTCGACCGTGGCGGGGACAGGTGACACCGCCGAGGACGTGGTGGTCGACGAAGAACCCACTGAAGAGGCAGTCGTCGATGAACCCACCAATGAGCCTGCGGAGGAAGCCGATGACGCGGCAGAGCCCACCGCCGAGCCTGCCGAAGAACCAACGGCCGAGGCTGCCGCAGAGACGGGCGGCACCGCCACCATTGGCCTGCAACTCGAGCCGCCGACACTCGATCTCACGGCCAGCCCCGCGGCTGCGATCCCTCAGGTCCTGCTCTATAACGTCTACGAGACGCTTGTGCGGCTGCAGCCAGACGGTTCGATAACACCGCTGCTGGCCGAGAGCTATGCCATAAGCGACGATGGGTTGACCTACACCTTCAATCTGCATGATGGCGTGTCGTTCCACAATGGTGATCCGTTGACCGCCGACGACGTGGTGTTCTCCATCAACAATGTTGCCGGCAACGAAGCCCACCCATTTACAACGACGTTCGCCCCGATTGCCGACGTGGTCGCGGTTGATGATCTGACGGTCGAGGTAACGCTGAGCCAGCCGAGCGCGAACCTGTTGTTCTTCATGACCCAAGGACAAGGTTCGATCCTGAACCAGAACGCGCTCGACAACATTGAAAACAGTGCCGTGGGTACCGGCCCGTTCGTCTTTGGCGAATGGAACGTTGGCGAATCGATCACGATCGATGCCAATGACGACTACTGGGGCGAGCCCGCTCTACTCGACAGCGTCGTCTTCCGATACATCGCCGACCCGAGTGCGCTCAACAACGCAATGTTGGGTGATCAACTCGACCTGGTCGCCGGAGTATCGGCGCCCGAGCTATTGGTTGCGTTCGAGGCTGATCCTCGATTCGAAGTGCAGACGGGGCTCAGCTATGGCGAGGTCACACTGTCACTCAACGGTCGACGACCACCATTTGATGACATTCGCATCCGACAGGCCGTGAGTTACGCCATCGACCGCCAAGCAATTGTCGATCTGGCGTACGCAGGTTACGGCGAGACCATCGGCACGTTCTCGACGCCGCTCGACCCGTGGTTCAAGGACCTGACCGGGGTGTACCCCTATGACCAGGACAAGGCCCGCGAACTGCTGGCCGAAGCCGGGGCCGAGAACCTCGAGGTAGAGATGGTTCTGCCGCCGCCTTCTTATGCAGCCCGTGGTGGCGAGATCATCGCCAGCCAACTGGCCGAGGTTGGAATCACCGCCAACATCTCCAACGTCGAGTGGGGCGTCTGGCTCGAAGATGTCTTCACCAACTACGACTTCGATATGTCGATCGTTGCCCACGTTGAACCATACGATCTCGCTCAGTACGGCAACCCCGAGTACTACTGGGGCGACGACAGCCCGGCGGTGGCGCCGCTGCTCGAGCAAGCCGATGCCGAACCCGATGAGGCCAAACGAAACGAACTCTATGGTCAGGTGCTCGACGAGATCACCGCTCAGGCCGCCGACGACTGGCTGTTCGTGATCCCGACGCTGTCTGTTATTCGGGCCGGCGTGACGGGTTACAACGTTGACCTGCCGAGTTCGCTTGACGTCACCCGTCTGACGGTGCCGGCCTAGTCAAGTCACGAGTAATCAAGTAGTAGGTAGCCAAGTAGTGGATAGTGCCTAGGGCGAGAATCCAGGCACTATCCACTACTTGTGGTCATGTATTTGCCCGCCCGGGTTTGCGAGGAGTAGTGCGAGACAGATGTACGTCGCTCGTCGGCTGAGCCTCTTCGTTTTTAGTGTGTTGTTCGCCTCGTTGTTGGTGTTTTTGGTCATGTCGGTTTTGCCGGGAGATCAAGCGACGACAATTCTCGGAACGCGGGCGACACCCGCGGCCATCGAGGAATTGCGTGAGGAACAGGGTCTGAACCGGCCCTTGGCCGTGCAATATCTCGATTGGCTGCAAGGTGCGCTGCGGGGCGATCTGGGCAAGAGCGCGTTGACGAGCAAGCCGGTCGCTCCTCAAATCGCCGATCGTCTGGCGGTCACCCTGCCATTGGCCCTTGGTGCAATCGTCCTGGCATTGCTGATCTCTGTGCCGATGGGCATATTCGCGGCATCACGACATCGCAAACTCGGCGACGCCGTCGTCTCGGTCGTCAGCCAACTCGGACTTGCCATTCCCGCGTTTTGGGCCGGCTTGCTTTTTGTGAGGTTCTTTGCCGTCGACCCTGACCGACGGTGGTTCCCCGTCAGCGGCTTTCCCGGCTGGTCCGAGTCATTCTCGGGATCACTAGATGCGCTGGTACTCCCGGCGGTCTCGTTGGCCATTGTTCAGAGCGCAATCATCACCCGTTATGTGCGCTCAGCAGTGCTCGAAACATTGCGTGAGGACTACATTCGCACGGCCCGGTCAAAGGGGCTCTCGCGGGCCGCAGCGTTGTGGCGTCACGGGTTACGCAATGCTGCAATCCCGGTGCTCACGATTGTTGGTCTGCAGTTTGCGGCGCTGCTCGCCGGCACCGTGGTGATCGAAACGGTCTTTGTGTTGCCAGGTCTTGGGCGAATGATTCTCGACTCGATCACGAGCCGAGACATTCCCATGGTCCAGGGCGCAGCTTTTGTGATTGTGACGTTCATCCTCACCGTCAACCTGGTGATTGATCTGCTCTACCGGCTGATCGATCCGCGAGTGCAGGTCAAATGACAACCGAGACAACGCTCAGCGGTTTCGACACGCCCGACGAACCCGCACCGAGGTGGGCGAAATGGTTGCGCCTCAACTTCGTGGTGGGGCTCTTCATCGTCGTGGCCGTCATCCTGACCGCCATCGTGTCGTTCTTCTGGACGCCATATGACCCGACGTTTGTCGACAGCTCAAAGCCGCTGCTGCCGCTGGGCGCACAAGGTCATCTACTCGGCACCGATCAGTTCGGTCGAGATCTCTTGAGCCAGATAATGGTGGGCGCTCAGACCGCGCTGTTCGTTGGCATCTTGGCAGTTTCCATCGCGGTCGCGATTGGCATACCGATCGGTGCCTTCGCAGCGGCAAAACGTGGGTGGGCCGAAGAGGTCGTGATGCGTGTGGCCGATGTGGTCTACGCGTTCCCCGCAGTGCTGCTGGCCTTACTCCTCGTCACCAGGCTGGGGAAGGGAGCCGGATCGGCGATGGTGGCCATCGGCATCGCGTACATCCCAATCGTGGCCCGTGTCACCCGAGCGGCATCGCTTTCGATCTTTCAACGCGACTACGTTGCCGCCGCACGTGCCTATGGCCGTCGTTCGCCATTCATCTTCATACGCCACGTGCTGCCCAACATCGCATCGGTGCTGATCGTGCAGGTCACCATTCTTTTCGCCCTTGCAATTCTTGCCGAGGCGGCGCTTTCGTTCATCGGTATTGGAACCCAGCCGCCAACACCCTCATGGGGTCGCAGCCTTCGCGATGCCCAGACGTTCCTGGCCGTGACACCACGGCTGGCGATATGGCCAGGTCTCGCTATCGCGTTCACGGTGCTGGGCTTCAATCTGTTGGGCGACGGCATCCGTGATGCTCTCGACCCACGGCTCGAGGAACGATCATGACAGGCGAAGCGGTCACGGCCGCGGCCCAGAAATCGATACTCGAAGTCGAGGACCTCGCGGTCCATATCGGCGCCAAGCCACTGGTGCAGAACATTTCGTTCACCCTGGACCGTGGCGATCGACTCGGGCTGATTGGTGAGTCTGGCTCGGGCAAGTCGCTCACGGCGCTCGCCATCATGGGTCTACTTCCCGATGGACTCAACGCCACAGGCCGGGTGCTCTTCGAAGGCCGAGATTTGCTCGATCTCAACGACCGTGCCATGACGGCAGTTCGTGGCAACTCGATCTCGATGATTTTCCAAGAGCCGATGACCGCGCTCAACCCGGTGATGCGCATACGCAAGCAGATTGGTGAAACGCTGCGTATTCATCAAGGCCTGTCGAAGTCAGACGCGAACGAGCGTGCCGTCGACCTGCTCGTTCGTGTCGGTATCGATCAGCCCGAGCGCCGCGCAATGGCCTTTCCTCACGAGATGTCGGGCGGTCAGCGACAGCGAGCCATGATTGCGATGGCGTTGGCTTGCGGGCCAGATCTTGTGATCGCCGATGAGCCGACGACCGCTCTCGACGTGACCGTGCAGGCACAGGTGCTCAGCTTGTTGCGTGATCAAGTAGCCGCATACGATGCGTCGCTCATCTTGATCACCCATGACCTCCCTGTCGTTGCCTCGGTGACCAGCAGGGTTGTCGTTCTGCGCCATGGCCAGATTGTCGAACACGGAGAAACTGGCAGCGTCTTCACCAAGCCAGCCGACGCGTATACCCAAGCCTTGATCGACTCGGTGCCGCCGATGAGCCGTGCCATCGAGGTGCCGCTCAAGCCGGCGAGCCCCAAGCCTGAGGGGCAACCGATCATCACACTGCGAGAGGTGCACAAGAGTTATCGACTGCGACGAACGAAGCTCCGGGATGCTCAACCGTTCATTCATGCCGTTGCGGGTGTCTCGCTCGATGTCTTTCCCGGCGACACGTTTGGAATAGTGGGCGAGTCGGGTTCGGGCAAGTCGACGATCGCCAAGATGATGATGGGACTCGAGCGGCCAACGTCAGGCCAGATTGTGGTCGACGACATCGATGTGGCCACAGGCGATTTGCGGCCGCTTCGAGAGGTCGCTCAAATGGTGTTTCAAGATCCCAACGGTTCGCTCGACCCGCGAATGCGGGTCGGAGACATCATTGCTGAGCCACTTCGGTCTCTGGGTATTGTGGGTGATCACGATCGGCGGGTCAGCGAACTGCTCGATGCCGTTTCGCTGCCGGCAGACAGCATCCGCCGATTCGCTCACGAGTTCTCGGGCGGCCAGCGCCAACGTATTGCGATCGCTCGCGCGCTCGCGCCGGGGCCGCGTGTGCTCATTGCCGATGAGCCGGTGAGTGCACTCGACATGTCAGTGCAAACCGTGACGCTCGAACTATTGGCCGAGCTCAAACGCGAGTTTGATCTCACCATGGTGTTCATCTCTCACGATCTGTCTGTGGTGCACGAGATTTGTGAACATGTCGTCGTGCTCGAACATGGTTCGATCGTCGAACAGGGTCCCGTGTCGTCGGTATTCAAGAACCCCACACAGCCGTACACCCAGCGACTGATTGCGGCGATACCTCGACTCGACGGGTCATTCGCTCAGACTCCCTAGATAGTGCGCGTGCCGGCGCGCCACCGGTCATGGTCACACGAGCTTGGTCGTGATTGGTTGGCCGAGCAGCTGGCGGGAAAAAGAGCGACCTGGTTCGGTCGCTGGTGCCCTGGCTGTATGACCTGACTAATGTGACCTAATGCGCGCAGTTGTCTGTAACACATTTGGTCCACCCGAGAACCTGGTCGTCGAAGAGGTCGACGAGCCGGTTCCACAAGCCGGCGAGGTTCTGATCCAGGTCAAGGCAGCAGCGGTCACGTTCCCCGACACGCTGATGCTCGAAGACAAGTATCAGTTCCATCCAACGCCGCCGTATGTGCCTGGCGGCGAGGTCGCCGGCATCGTGGCCGCGCTGGGTGCCGACGTCGACTCGTTGGCAGTCGGTGATCGAGTCGTCGGGGGCCTAGGAACCGTCGGAGGTTACGCAGAGCTGGCGGCTGTGCCAGCAACCGGTGTGCGGGTGCTGCCCGACAGCGTTGGGTTTGCCGAGTCGACGGGGCTCAACTATGCCTATGGCACCAGTTTGTATGGACTCAAATATCGAGGCGAGCTCAAGGCAGGTGAGACGCTGCTCATCTTGGGCGCCGGCGGCAATGTTGGATTGTCAGCCGTAGAACTCGGCAAGCTCATGGGAGCCCGCGTCATCGCGGCGGCATCAAGTGAAGAGAAGCTCGACCTGTGCCGAGAACGCGGCGCTGACGAGACCATCAACTATGCGACCGAGAACCTGAAAGAGCGAGCAAAAGAACTCACCGATGGTCGTGGCGTCGACGTCATCTATGACTGCGTCGGCGGCGACTATGCCGAGTCTGCACTGCGTGCGATCGGGTGGGAG
>JBDNHG010000269.1:0-5275 GCA_041688925.1 Acidimicrobiales bacterium
CTCACCGCGCTGTGGGCAGAAATCGAAGCCGCTTACGATGCCGCCGACCTCGACGTCCCACACTCACTCGCCACGGCCTACGGGCTCGCAGTAGCGGCCTAAAACCGGAAAGACTCCCCGCCTTTGCATTGGAGGGGAGTCTGGTCGGTTGGTCGGCCGAGGCTGGTTACGTGCCATCACCGCAAGCAGGGGTAGCCGCGGAGTAACGGTGTAAAAAGCAACGTTTGAACGTTCAGTTTGGTGAACAGTGGAGTGGCTAGTGTTGGGTGATGGCCAGACGGCGGATCGAGTGGACCGATTTCGTGAAGGTGCAACGTCGCTTGAAACGTGCGTCGTTTCGCCTCGAAATGGCGCAATTGGAGCGAACTTGGGCGGTGTTATCAGCGTCACGTCAGGACTGGAGCGTCCGCGATATTGCTGAAGCGGTCGGGTTGAGCGCGACCCGGGTGCATCAGATTGTTGCCAAAGGAACCGCCTATCCGGTAGAGCAAGTGCAGAGCGTTTTGCGCGAAGCAGGCTGGCCTGCCCCCGAAGACGACACCGCGAACACCGATGCTGTAGGCGATCGTCTCAGCGAGGAGGCTGCGCTGATTCTGGCGTGCGCCGAGTGGCTGACCCTTCTCCAGGCCGACGATCACACCGGCGGCCGGCTCGTCATCAACTTGCTCCCTGAAAGCGATCGGGCTGGCCACCACATTGGCCAGGTCGATCACTCTCGAGTGATCCGGATTCTTCACCGCATCTCTGCCGATATTGAGGAACTAGGCCGATCTCGCACCGTTTCTGACACCAGCTTCGCTGCCGACGAAGCCGAACCTGTGCATCGGATACGGCGGCGGTCGGCTGAACCCGACATCGAAAAACCCAAAGGCCGAGCAAGCATGGGTCTGCCCAGACGAGCCTGGGACCAATACGAAAAGGCAATGAAACGAGCCGGACTCACGCCACCAACCAACCCCTACGCGCATCTCGGCACCTACATCGACATCACAACCCCATGGCGCCACCGTTCAGGAAACTGAACGTTCAACCCACACATCCGACAGGAGAGCCGTTTTACCGTTACTCCGGCTACCCCTAGTCGCGTGCCTCGACGAAGTGGAGGGCCAGCGCTGCGTGGTCGGCCTCGGCAAGCCTGCCGATGTCACCAGATTCGAGCAAACGTCCGGCCGCCCCGTGCAGGTCTCGACGTCGGCGAAATGTCATCGACTCGTATGCGACGTCACGCAGCAGGCCGTGTCGGAAGGTCCATTGTTCATCACTGCGCAGCGGCCCCAATGCTCAACGCACACAGAGCACCCATGGTGGATGCGAGCAGACTCAGCGGGCAGACTTGATCCATGTTGATGCCAGGACAACCAGCGCCGGCGTTCGTGCTGATCGATCAGCACGAACGAAGCGTTCGGCTCGCCGATCTTCAAGGACATTGGGTGCTGCTGTGGTGGTACCCCAAGGCCGCCACACCTGGTTGAACTGTCGAGGGACAGGCTCTGCGTGACAGGGCCGATCGTTTCGCCGAACTCGATGTGACAATTCTCGGAGCATCGTTCGACACACCCGCTGAGAACCTTGCGTTCGCGGAGAGCCAGCAGTTTCCGTTTCGTCTGCTGACCGACAGTGAGCACAGTGTCGGCGCCGCGTATGGAGTCACCCGAGATAAAAGCGACAAGTTCGCCAACTTCCCGCGACGCTACAGCTTCCTGATCGACCCCCGAGGTCTCATCCACAAGGCCTATGACGTCACCGACGTCGCTGCGCATGCCGACAATGTCATCGCCGACGTCGAACATGCGGGTCAGAAGACATGAGGATGGCGCCCTATACCGCGACGTCTGACCGCCACGCGACCGATCCGGACAGCGATGCCCATCAACTGCACGACCGAGTTGCTGCGGTATCTCGAGGAGGCGCTCGAGCAGCGGTGCTTGGGGTAAACGACGGACTCGTCACCAATCTGTGCCTGATCCTTGCGGTGGCTGGCGCTAGTTCGGGGATCGACGAGATTCGCATCGCCGGATTGGCCAGCCTGATCGCCGGCGCATTCTCGATGGCCGCCGGCGAATGGATCTCTGTGCGCAGCCAGGTCGAACTGTTCGACGGAATCGTCGGCGAGCTGCACCGGCTGACACAACGGAACCCAAAGCTGTTGCTCGATGAACTGACCTCGAAGCTCGAACAGAGTGGGCTCGCAACAGACACAGCCCAACCGGTTTCGACCGAACTGCCGCTCGACGGCGATCAGTTCGTCGACTTCACCGCTCGCACCGTGTTCGGCTTCGATCCTGGAGAAGTCGGCTCACCCAGGCTGGCAGCATTGTCGTCGTTTGGCCTATTCACCGTCGGCGCAATCATTCCCCTCGCGCCCTGGTTCATCACCAGCGGCAACGCTGCAATCGCGGCTTCTATCATTGGCACCGCGCTTGCCAGCCTGCTCGTCGGCGGCTGGGTCAGCCGATCATCCGAACGGCCCGTAGTGCAAGGCGCATCTCGTCAGCTCGCGATCGTCATCGCCGCCTCGATCGTTACGTACGGCATCGGTGCCCTATTCGGCACGGCCATCAGCTGAGCTCATGCCACCGTCCAAGGTGAACCAGGCAGCTGCCGTTGCCATGGCTGAAGTCGGTATCGACATCTCCACTAGAGCATGACCAAGTGAGCGATCACATTCCTGCCACCTCGACTCCCCGTTAGCCTGCGCCGCCGTCCTAGCAGGTGAGCCCTCCGTCGCACACGAGCGTTTGCCCGGTGACGAAGCTCGACTCGTCCGATACCAGAAAGCGGATCACCTTGAGCACGTCGTCCTCGGTTCCCAACCGGCGCAGCGGGGTTCGCATCCGGATTCGTTCACGATCGTCGGCGCTGATACCTGCAGTCATCTCGCTTTCGAAATAGCCGGGCGTCACCGAGTTGATCCGGATGCCGCGTGGGCCGAGTTCGCGGGCCAGGCTGCGGGTCGAAGCCTCGAGTCCGGCCTTGGCGGCGCTGTAGACAGACAAGCCGGCGAATCCTCGTATGGCATTGATCGAGGACACGTTGACAATCGTGGCTGACCGCTGGCGCAGCATTACTTGACCACACACGTGGGTGAGATGAAGTGGACCTTCCAGGTTCACGGCCAGACCATGCTGGATGTCTGACACGGGTGTCATGCCGCAGACTCCCTCCACCAGCACGCCAGTGTTGTTGATGAGTACGTCGATACGACCGAAGTCTGCCCTGACCGAAAGCACGAACCGGCGGACAGCCTGATGATCGCGGATGTCGAGTCCCTCATGACGAAACCGGTTGCCGAAGTCGACCTGGAACTGGTTCACGGCAGGCGAGCTGGCCCGGCTGAACGTGGCCACCGCATACCCAGACTCGAGTAGTGACCTCACGACCGCCGCTCCGAGGCCGCGGCTGCCGCCGCTGACTACTGCCACCCCAATCGGACTGGCAGCGCCGGGTGCCGGGTCGATGCTCAAACCGTGCGCCGTTGCTTGCCGCGCAGCTTCTTCAGGCTGGTACTGACGGTTTCGAGATCGCCCAACTCGACGAGCACCGGCACCTTGAATCGGGGCAACGTGCGGGCACAGTGGCTTTTGATCCGCTGGCGGACACTCGCCATATCCTCTAGCTCGACGAGACCGACCGTCACCGCCACAACATTGCCCATCAGCGGATTGGGGTGGGCCCGAACCGTGGCATGCGCGACATTGTCGACCTCTATGACCACGCTCTCGACCTCAGCCGGGTACACCTTCTCGCCTCCGACGTTGATGATCTCGGAACGGCGGCCAAGGATCTGCACGTCGTCGCCCGACACGACGACCTCGTCTTCGGTGTCGTACCAGCCGTCCTCGTCGAACGGCGACGGTGCATTGAGATAACCCAACATCGCGGTGGGCGCTCGCAGCCGCAAGGTGCCATCGACCACCTTCGTCTCCCAGCCTTGCCCTCCGAGCTTCATCCACAGCGAGTCGGATCCCTCCGATCGCGTCGGCAGGATTCCAAGCTCGGTCAACCCGTACGTCTGCTTGAGCACCACGTCGGGGAAGGCAGCTCGCATGGCCCTCAGCGTGGCGGGCGGCATTGGTTCAGTTCCGTACGTGACGAGCTCGAGCGAGGTGAGATCGAACGCTTCATAGGATCGGTCGACGAGAAGCATGTTCAGAAAGGTCGGCGACGTCGGCAGGACTTCGATGCGGTGTCGGTCGATCGCCGCGCAGACCGTCCTTGGACTCCGGTCACCGCAGGTGACTACCGTGCCCTTGTTCGCCAGAAGATAGAGCAGCGTGTTGACCCCGCCGATATGGCTCATCGAGAGAAACACCAAGGACCGAAGCGGACGCCCCAGCCTTCGGTACTTGTCGAGCAGAACCGACAGGTCGTGAAGCACGGCCTTCTTCTCGCCGGTCGAGCCCGAGGTGAACAGCACCAGACCGGGAGCTCCCCGCTCGCGAAGCGCGACCAGGAGTGGGTTCGGCGCCGAGGCTGGCACCTCACGTTGTTCGACCGTCCAGTCACCGTCGTCGCCTGGCGTCACAACAGTCGTCACTTCGGCGGTACACAGCTCGCGGTCGTCGAGGTCCTCCAACGGGACGACGATGTTGTTGTTCGCCACCAACGCCAGCAGCAGCGAGCATGTCGCGAACGAGTACTCACCGTGGATTGCCACACAGTCACCGGCCACGAGACCCAGATCACGCAGCCGCGCTCGCCCCGAGTCAATAGCCTCGGTCAGCTCGTCATAGGTGTGCACGGTGTCACGCCAGATCAGCGCAGGGTGCTCGCCGCCGGCCCCGACTCGATCGAGGAACCAGCTCACCGCGTTCGACTTGGAATCCGTCATTCGTCGTCCCCCGTCGGCTTCATGGTCAGGTAGGGGCCCATGGAGCAGGCGCAGACAGCCACGATGGGGCCATCCATTCCTTGTCGCCTCAGGTCGACAGCGGCAGCTAACGTCAATCCTGACGATGGCCCGACCATGTGGCCATCTCGCTGCGCGGTCCGACGAGCGACCCGCCATGCCTCATTGGATGGCACGGCAAGAAGACCACTGAGCACACTGTGGTCGAGCAGAGGCTGTTCAATCGGTGGCGCGAGTCCTGGCACCTTGTGCGGTGCCCATGCTCCCCGAGCGGCGATCGGGGCTTCGGCAGGCTCCGCCCCGAAAACACCGATGTCGCCCCGAGTGACGAGGGCTCGACCGATACCCGTGACCGAAAGTCCGGTGCCGATGCCGACAACGACCGCAGCAACCGACGGGAGCTGCTCCAGGATCTCGTCAGCCACA
>JBDNHG010000270.1:0-7937 GCA_041688925.1 Acidimicrobiales bacterium
CCCCTCGCGATCAGTTCTGGGCCGCACCGGCTGAACGGCCCGAGCTCTAACGGATGTGTAATACGTCGGGGCGCACGCGAAGAAAGGCGAGCAGGCAGATGATGCCGGTCAAGTTGAAGATGACCAGAGCAGTGGAGGCCCCGAGCGCTTCAGAAACCTCGCCGAGCGCGGTCATTCCCAACGGCAGCACGCCAATAGCCATCGACAACAAGCCCATCGCGCGGCCTTTCATCGCCGGATCGACCGCGGTTATAACCAACGCTCCTTGCGTAGATGCGAAGAGGCCGACGAAGGATGAGGCCAGTAGCAGCGAGGCGAATACTAGCCAATAGCGATCGAACGCTGCGAACCCGATCAGGAAGACGAAGCCTCCGAACGTACCGATGACGTACGCCCGGCCCCGTCGAATGGTGCTGCGCAGGATGATGATCGCGCCCACCGCCATTCCTGCTCCTGTCGCCCCAGCCAAAAGCCCCGTGCGAAACGGTGATGCATCGACCCGCTGAGCAATGACCGGCACGATCGGGAAGTAGGCGAAGTGGAAGAAGTTCACCAGTGCGGTAACGCCGAGTATTGATGCCAGCCGCGGCTGTTTGCCGACCAGGCTGACACTGGCGGCGACGTCTGAGCGCAGGCTTGATTCCTGGCCCACATCGAGTGTGCGGCGCGGTGTCGGCGGAACCGCCCTGAGTAGCACGGCCGCAATAGCGATGGCACCTGCAATGAATAGGTAGGCGCCGCCAGCACCTACGGCGCCGATGAGCGCCCCGCCCGCAACTGCGCCGGTGATCAGACCGAAGGCCGAAGCCAGTCCCTCCCACGCCATTGCGTCATTGATGTGTTCGTCGCCAACCAGGTCATGGATCATCGTGCGTCGAGCGGTCATGTCGATCACCCAGCCGAAACCGGCCGCCACCATGTACAGATACAGAACGACGAGCGGCAGGTTGTCGGTGAGCGCCAGAAACCCAACGCCAGCAGTCAAGGGGCCGAGAACCGCGAACTGAGCGAACAACAGATGGCGCCTCGAGAGCCGATCAGATATCGCACCGCCAACCACACCAGTGAGCAGCAGCGGTGCCCATAACAATGCGCCAGTGAGCTGAACCAGTCGGGCCGACTCGGTCGTGTCGGCCACGAAGTACGCGCCGAGGAAGCCGATCGCCCATCGACACAGGCTCCACACCACGCCAACGGCGTACACAGCCGTGAACCCGGGTTTGGCGAAGACGTCGCGTCGAGAACGGGCTCGCACCATGACTTGATCCATTTCACCCTCTCAGCATGTAATCCTTCGATGAGTCAATCACTCTCGCGAGGTCGGTGCCTAACTCGTGCCGGCCGTCGTTGCACCATCGCCGATCGCAAATAGGGGAGAGGCGTCGGCTGCTACACAATCCAAGGCGACGGGAGCACGTGCCCCAAAGCCGACACGTTGGCCTGCGAACGTGTGAGCAGCGCTGTCTGACGGATGCCGCGTGGATGGCTGGGGTTAGAAGTGAAGCTGCGTCGCCCACTAGAACGGTGAGGTGTCTTCTCCGACCGTGCTGGCTACGCGCGCTTCTCCTGCCGATGCGTTCGGCGCCAGGTTTCCGTTTCAACTGGTCTGCATAAGCATCGTTTTCTATGCGACTGGGCCCGTGTTGGCGCGGTCTTCTGACACGACCGGTGCGCTCCTGTCGTTCTGGCGGCTGTGGTTTGGGGTCGCAGCGTTCTCGCTGGCGCTTCTCGCTCATCGCCTGTCGGGGCGTGCCCTGGGATCGGCCCGTGGCATCAAGCTTGCGATACTCGCCGGCACGGTCTTCGCGGTCAACCAGCTCGCCTTCTTGACTGCGGTGAAACGCACGAGCGTTGTCGATGTTGCGCTGCTCGGAACCCTGTCGCCGATCATGGTGGCCCTGGTGGCGGTGCCGCTGTTCGGCGAACGTCCGGGCGCTCGATTTCGGTGGTGGTCGCTCGTGGGAATCGCTGGAGCGGTGTACATCGTGCTCGGGTCCTCGTCAGGTCCCAACGGTGATTTGCTCGGCATGTTGTTGGGCATCTTGGCAACGGCGGCGTTCGCCGCATTCTTTGTCATCTCGAAGCTGACTCGTGAAGAGATGCCGGTTGTTTCTTTCCTGACGGTCGTGATGGCAACGGCTGCCGTGTGCGTGAGCGCCTACGTGGCGGCGCTTGGCTACGCACCCAGCTCGGTTCAGTCTCCCGACCTGTGGCGAGCTCTCGGCATGGCCCTCATTCCGGGAGCCCTCGGACACATTGCGATGACCTGGCCGCTGCGACATCTGCCGGCGAACGTTCCGCCGCTGTTCCGGCTTGCAACTCCAGCGGTGGCCGGCATGTTCGCCTGGATATTCCTGGGCGAAGGTTTCACCCTGGTGCATGTCACCGGCGGCGCAATAATCATCGCCGGCCTTGCCGGAGCGATTTCATCGCGAGCCGGGCGAGACCTCGTCAAGGATGCGCGCAAGGCAACTGCATAACGCGAACCTGCATAACGCGAACCTGTCAGCTGATGGGCTCGGGCTTGGGCAGTTGCAGTGCGGCAAACAGGCCAGTGACGGCCAGTGCAGCCGAGAGCAGGAAGACGACGGTGAACGAGCCCGTCACGTCGGCGAGAATGCCACCGATCTGAGGCGACACCATCTGGGCAACGCCGAACGCCAGCGTGGCAGCGGCGAAGGACGGCCCGTAGTCGTCGACCGTCGTGTTCTCGACCACGTACAACGTGATCATTGTGGGGATGCCAGCGAAGCACAGGCCGACGGCGATCGATGCAGGCAGCGTGACAGCGAACCAGCCGGGCAAGATGAGCAGCACGACGAGGATCCATCCGCTGAAGGCGATCGCCAGACCCAAACGAGAGCCGATCCTTGCCGCCAGCAGAACGAACAGCGGTCCACCGAACATCATCGCAATGCCCACCAGTGTGAATGCCAGCGACGCCCGAGAACTTGTCCATCCGCTGTCGTCTTCGAGCCGGGTCACGAGGAACGCCAAGATCAGCAGGTACATGAATCCAAAGGACATGTACGCCGAGGTCAGCGGAATCCACGCCCGCATTCGTCGCAACGCTCCGAACCCTCCGAACCCGCCCTTGACGCCGGCAGGCTGCTCTTGGTGGTGACCGATGAACAGAAAGGTCGCCGCAAGGACGACGAATGCAATCGCCGCCAGCACGACGTAGACCGTGCGCCAGCTTTCGTCGCCGCCAGAGGAACGGACGTAGCTGCTGAGTTGGCTGGCAAAGATAACGCCGCCTCCCATTCCCGAACCCATCAAACCAATGGCGATGGAACGTTTCTCGGGCGGCATCGCGGCAGCGGCGATCACGGGGGCCGGGATCCAGATCATGGCTCCGCCGAAACCTGATGAGAACATGGCGATACCAACCGCCCAGACGTTCGGAGCGATGGCGGCGAGCACAAGACCGAGCAGAGCAAAGATGAAGCCGATGCGCATTATCTTCAGCAGCTTGAAGTGCGACGCAACCGCTGCGACCACGAGCGTGCCCACCAGGTAGGCGCCGACGTTCACTGTGGCAAGTGATCCGGCCACGGTGTTCGACAGGCCGAGGTCGCTGCGCACGGCAGGTAGCACGACCCCGAATGCGAAACGCCCGAACGATTGGGCGACGCCGGCGGTCGCCGCCATCAAGAAAACTGCCGGCAATCCCATGAGTCGGCGCGGCGTTGCCGTGAGCGTTTGTGTCATCGTTGAGGACGCTACCGCGGCGGGCCAGCGCAATTGAATCGTTACGGCCCCAGGGGATGTAACGATTCAGTTTGACTGGCAGAAGGGATCGGTGACCGACGGCGTTCCGGTGCTGCCCGGCGGACATGCATAGCGGGTGGATCGCATGGCCGGCGCCGTCGCCGGGCAGTTCGCTCGAATGCAGGATGAGTCGGTGGCCGTTGGCGAACCAGTGGTGCCGTCTGGACACTCGAAGGTTGTGGTGACCTCGACGATTGCGTCGACGGTGTCGCTGGTCGTCGACGTGCAAATCGGCGCGCTGGCGGTTGGGCGTCCTACTGAGCCATCGGGCACCGGTAGCTTGTCGACGCAAGTGCCTGCACGAAGCCGTCTTGGTCATTGGTGCAGATTGCGTCGGGTGTTTGACCGTTGCCGCGTGAACCATCGGGACACCTATACGTGGCGGTGCCTTCGGCTAGTTCGCGGACCTCGCGACGACCGGAGAACTGGCATCGATCGAGGACGACGGTGGCGTCGGGAGCATCGACGCTGGCAGGACAGACATACCCGCTTATGGCCGAAGCGGGTTTGGACTGCGGTCGTAGGCACACATGATCGACAGGCGTGTACGTGAACCTCATCGGACACGGGAAGTCATACGGCAAGCACCACCTGTCGGTGCTGTCCTCGGGCAATGTTGGATGGCGCTCGAGTCCATCGGGGCAGTTGCCGTTGAACTCGATGACGACGGGGGCGACCTTGGCGTAACAAACGAAGCGCCCGTATGCCCGGGTCGGGGCTGCGCAGTCCGGGGTTGCGACCTTGTCGCACGATGACGGGTCTTGACCATTGGCTCGGAAACCTGTCGGGCAGGAATAGGTGATCTGCTCGATGGCGGGAACGTCTTGCACCTCGCCGACGAACAGCACACATTCGGGCGGGTCGACCAAATCATCACGTTGCGTGTCGAACCCACACTCGTACGTCGTGGTGGCCTCGGCTGGTACCTGCATTGTCTGGCCCGCTGTGGCGCAGATCGGTGATGCTGTCGTTGGATTGCCGCTCGATCCTTGCGGGCAGGTCAGCGTGGTAACGGTGAGCGCAGGGACCGTACCCGAGGTCGTTGCGGCACACCTCGGGGCTTCAGCACTCGGTGAGCCAGATGTTCCGGTTGGGCAGCGATAGCGCTCTTCTTCGGTCTGGTTTGCCGGCACCATCTCGCCGGCTTCGGTTGCCGTACAGTTCGAATCTTCGACTGTTGGATGAGGCGGGGTTTGCTGTGGTGGTGGCGGTTGCTGGGGAAGGTGCTGTGTCGCGGGGTGCGAATGGCCGGGTTGGCCCTGCCCGGGTTGGTGTGCGCCGCCGTAGTCGGCCATTCACATCTCCCTGCTTGGCTCGACGGTGCCATGAGGCTAGAGGATGCAGCAGTCAGGTTCAGATCTGCACATGACCTGGTGCCATGTTTCGGCGCAGATGGGCGGGTCTTCTCGTCGTCAGACGCAGAACTCGTTGCCTTCGGGGTCGGCGAAGGTGACCCACTCGTGGGGGCCTTGTCGGCCTCGACCGATCTCGACCGCGCCGCGTTCGGTGAGTCGCTGCCGGGTCGCATCGATGTCGACGGTGCCAGGCGGACCAGGGCGCAGGTCGAGGTGCACTCGGTTCTTGCCCGTCTTCGGCTCAGGCACCTGTTGGAAGAGCAGCCTGGCCATCGACCCAGCGGACGGGCAGATGTTTGACGTTGTAGACGTGTAGATGATGGGCAACGTCGGGGCGCCCGACGACCTCGATGTTTGCAAGCCACGGTGCGAGTTCACGGAACACCGACCGCATCTCCCATCGGGCCAGGTTGGCGCCGAGGCAGAAGTGGTGCCCGTGCCCAAATGCCAGGTGGAAGTTCGGGTCACGCCCGATGTCGAACCGGTCAGGGTCAACGAAGGCTGCTTCGTCGCGATTTGCCGAGGGGTAGAACAGCACCACGGTCTCGCCGGCTCGGATGAGCGTGCCTGCCAGCTCGAAGTCGGCAACAGCGGTGCGAGCGAATTGGATGACGGGTGATGTCCACCGCATGATCTCTTCGACCGCGGTCTCGATCAATGCTTCGGGCGCCGCTGCGAATCGATCGCGTTCGGCGGGGTGCGAAGCGAATGCTACGACGCCGCCCGTGATTGCATTGCGGGTTGTTTCGTTGCCGGCATTGATCAGCAGGTTCAAGTAGCCGTGCAGCTGTTGTTGGGTGAGCGGTTCGCCATCGACGGTTGCGTGAACCAGTGCCGTGACCATGTCGTCGGCCTCGGGCCCTGCGGCTCGGCGCTCGACCAAGAGCTGCTCGCGGAACTCGAAGTACTCACGCCCCAGCCTGCGCCGAACATCGGGCACCGACTCGCCAGGGTGTGCGAACTGTGCGCCCGCATCGGGCTCGAACAACACGTTGGTCCACGCATTGAGGTCCGACCACACCGACGCGTCGATAGCGAGCAGTTCGCATATTGTCGCCAACGGCACCGCAGTCGACAGATCTTCGACGAGGTCGAGTTCGTCGCCGGTGCGCAGCCGCTCGACGAACTCGGCAACATGGCGTCGGGCGAGCTCATCGAGGCGATCTTCGAATCGTCGCATCGCCCGTGGTGTGAACCTTCGCATCGTGATCGTGCGAAAGTCGAGGTGCTCGGGCCGGTCCTTGTAGACCATGTCGAATGGTTCGTCGGGATCCCATCCATGGCGCTCGGCGTCGCGTCGATGGAAACGCTCGAGGCCTTCGAGCCCGTCGTTGGAATCCATCCGCAGGATGTCGCCACTGTTGATGAACACCTCGGGATGGCTGTGCACGGTGTGGATATCGGCATGGCGAGTCACCGCCCAGAACGGTGGCGAGGTCGCCGTCTCGTGCCAGAAGACGGGCGCGTTCTCACGCAGCAGCTTCCAGTCTTCCCACGGATGACCATCGCGCTTGTAACGCTCGATGTCAGCAAGATCTATGTCGTCGAACTCGGTACCAGCTGTGACAACGGTCATAGGGCGAAGCTAGTTCAGCAGCTCGGCTCACTGCCAAACCGGCCGCTCGATGTCGAGCACCCAACATCGATCGTGCTTCGTTGGCCCACTGTGAATCAGCTGACAGACAGCTTGATCGCCTGTGCGTAGGTTTCGACCGAGATACCTACGAGCGGAAGTAGAGCCAACAGTGCCCGACGAAAGAATCATGGCGGAGCGGCGTGGTCGGGGTGGGCGCATTGTCCAACTGCGGGTTGTCGAAAAGCGCAATCCAGAGATCCCGATGATCAAGAAGGAGCAGCTGCAATCGCTGTTGAAAGAGACCGGCGGACATGTGGTTTCGACTGTGCCGACCAAGGCCGGAGCCAAGCGTCGAGCGCAAACACGCAAACTCGACGAAGCGACGTTTCGCGAAGAGTTCGCCAAAGACAAGGAACTGATCGACTGGGTCACACATCGCCCCGACAAGTACGACCCCGATGGCCCGGTATCAGCGGCGATGACGGCGAGCGAGCAGGTGGCCACTGCTCGGCGATCACGGGTTATGTCAACAACGCTGACCTTCCCGACGGTGCTGCTGATGGCGCAGGTGGCGGGTACTTCATCGTGAAGAACTCGTGGGGCGTTGGTCGAGGTGACCAGGGCTTCTACTACGTGCCGTTCGAGTGGGCCCGTCGCTGGGGAACCGCCATGATTGCGATCACATCGGTGTCCTGAGTCGGCGGCGGAGTGCCGCACGGCGGCGAGTCCGTCGACGAACCGGTCGTTCTGGTTCCATCACCACAACCAAGCACGTTGTTCTGGTCGCAGCTACTAGACCTGCTCGATCCGATAGACGCGGGCGGCCGTGTTGTGGAAGAGGTCGACCTTCTCGGCGGGGGAGTAGCCGGCGGCAATTCGTTTGAACGCATTCCACAGCACGACATAGCCGGCGCCGCGCGTATCGACCGGGAAATTCGATTCGAACATGCACCGGTCGGGTCCGAACAGCTGAATGGCCCGTTGAATCGGCTCAGCCCAGGCTTCGGCCAATTCGGCCGACGTCGCAGGGGTAGCTCGCTTGTCCCAGCGATAGCCCATCATCGGCATGCCGATGCCCCCCATTTTGAGGTAGGTGTTGGGGCATGAGGCAAGATCGGCCATCGCCCTGTACCAGAACTCGAGAATCTCGCTTCTCCGATCCCGATAAGGACCAGTTCCGAGAATGCAGCCGAGGTGGTCGATCACGATGGGTGTCTCGGGGCATTGTCGGGCCA
>JBDNHG010000271.1:0-12453 GCA_041688925.1 Acidimicrobiales bacterium
GACCTCGGCAGTCTTGCGTTTCGAGTAGCCGGTGTAGACACCATGAAACCGGGGGGGCAAGCTCACCGATCCGACCTCGGTCCACGAGTTCACCGAGTCGACTCACCGGGTAATACGCATTGACATCATCGAGGGTCGTCGCATGCTGGTCGTAGTGCTCTTGGCGTGAGTAGAGCAGGTCGACCGGTGTGTCAGACGGAAGTGAATACACATTGCCAACAGCGAACTCGCTGTCGCGATCGCGGCTTCCGTCGGGCTTCTTGATGGCAATGTCAGACGTCGACACGATCGCAACCCGAGACTCGGACAGCGGCTTGGTCAGCGGAGTAAACGGAGCATCGACGTGATGCGCCCACTCGTACGGTTTGTCGTATCCCTGACCCAAGTAATAGTCACGCGTGCGATCGATATATCGGACAGGTGCGCTCATGGCTCCCCCAAGCTTCGTTGCCCGAACGATAGCGGGAACTACTCGCCCCGATCAGTTCACCCGGGTCGCCACCATCGGCCACGCGATCGACTGAGACGAACCAGGTGCTCGGAACTCGAAGCGGTTGCGCTCCCCGTTGTCGGTCGGATCAAGCCCGAGGGGCGAGCAAGTCGTCGAGCAGCTGCTCCTCGCTGATCACGACTCGATGTTTGTCCAGCGCCGCCTGCAGGTCGGGATCCCAGGGCGAAGCCGGGATCGGCCCAGCGATTGATCTGCCGACGCGGCGAACCGACTCGACTGCGCCGAGGTAGTCAGCCGCCGACATCTTCCACGGGGTCGTGTCGACGTTGGAGCGTAGCCAGTTGGTGATGACCAAGCCGGCCGGGTCGAAGTCGCTGTGTTGGAGAAGCGGCGCCCCCTGCCCGCCGATCTGGCGCAGCAAGGTGCTCACGGCCAACGTTGGCACGCCGTAGGAACACACGATCCGAGCAATACCTCTGGTGGGCCGCACCGCGGCCGACTCCACGATCGAGGGGTTCTCGACGATCAGCACCGGTTCGGTGAGCTCGCACGGCGGAAGCGGCCACCGTCGCAGTTGGCTCAGGGTGAGGATCACCGGCTCGTGTGCATCGGCGCCACTGTTGAGCTGGCCGGAAAGTCCGTGACTTGCGGGGACTCGCAACCCGAGCACCAGCACGTTCGACGAAACCTGATCGATGACCACCCCGACCGATTCCCACACCGCACGTCGGGCTTCGCTATCGGTGGGTACCTCGAGGCCCGCGAAGATCGCGATGGTCTGCGTGGCCAACCGAGCGAGCGGCGTGTCGGAATCGAGTGCATGCGGGTCGCCGAACAGATCGGCAGAAAGCACGGCGCGGCTGGTCGAATCGGCAGGAAGGGCTTGCAGGACGGCCACGAGCCGCCGGTGAAGTTCGCGTCGAGCAGCAATGCCACCCGAGGCCACCCCGGCGGCCTGCTGCATCGAAACGGCGCGACCAATCGCCGTTGGTTGCGCCCAGCGGACCGTCGCCAGGTCAGCTTCGAGATCGCTCCAGAGCGACGAACGTTGCGCCACCATCTGCTCACGTTGTGCCATCGAATCAACGATCGGTCCGGTGGCGGCTTCGGCCATTGCCGCAAGCTCGTCAAGCCCTTCGACGCCCAGAACCGCCGCCAGCCGATCAACCCGTAGCGAAAGCCTGGATCCGGGCAAGCGGTCGAGTCCGAGCAGGTCGGCAACGGCTGCTTGCTGGTCGACCGTCAGGGAACGCAACGTCAGTCGCCGAGGTTCATCGCCTCGACTCAGACGACGGGCAAGCTCACGCCAGATCGGAAGCAACCCGGGATTGAGCGAGCTGGTGTTCACGCCACCGATTCGAGATCGCGCTGGGTGCGGGTGTGACCATCCCATACGAAGCGGCTCGATGTCACCGGCTCGTCGTCGGCCGCAGGATGCAGAAAATGGATCGCGATCCCATCGAGCGTTGGGTAGGCGCACCATTCATGATCGCTGGTGAACACCGCATCGAGATCCCACGTGGTGAACGTGCCGAACAACTGGGCTCGGTTGGCTTCATCGACGCCGGCAAACAGTTCATCGAGCAGGATCAGTCGTGGACACCCACCGCTGTCATCGACGCCCGAGTAGTGAGCCACAATCGAGGCAAGCATCGGCAGATGTAGCGCAATCGAACGTTCACCGGTCGAGAGACCCGCGAGCAGGCGATCGGTTGCCGGTCGAAGACCTTGCCAATCTCGATGTGCGATTTGCAGACCGAATCGATGCCAACGGCGGTAATCGAGGGTTTCGCGGAGGCGCTCGTGCCACGGCGCATTCTCGCCCAGGTCGGCCCGGGCCTGTTCGACGCGAGCCCGAACGAAATTGTGAAGATCACCTCGTTCAGCCTCGGACAGCGTCGACGGGTCACGCAGCAACAGGTTGCGGGCGGCTTTCACGGCGGGCGGCTGCTCGTCGTCGACCGCCCACTTGAGCTTGACACCAACCGCACCGGCCACCGTGCGGACCGCGTCAAGCTGGGTGTTGATGTCGTCGACGAGCGCGTTGGCTTGCCGAATTCGATGGGCCAATGCTTGGCGGATGCTTCCGGCAAGCGTTCGTTCGAAGAGTACTTCCTCGTCGTGGGCAAGCTCGTTGCGACCCGCGATCAGCTGCGAGTGCATGTGCACCTGCAGTTCGCCGGTGCTACGCAGGACACCGCCACTCGAGGCGATGAGCACCCACCAGCCATGCTCGGTCAATCGATCGTCGAGGTCCACCCGGCCACCAAGACTGCTGCGGGCAACGTGGAGAGATTCCTGGAGCCGAGCCGTCGCCCTTTCGACGTTCTCGTCACCGTCGTCGATGTCGGCGAGCTCGGTCGCGATGCGGCGGGCTTCGTTCAACACCGCGGTCACGGTCTGATCCCACTCGGCGGCCGTGGCATCTTCGACATCGAATCCGCATTCGCGCACCAGACCATCGGCACCGAGGGCGCCGAAACGATCGTGGGTTTTCAGGCGATGTTCCTCGGCCTCTTCTCGTTCTGCGGTCGCCTGGTCGAGCACACTGCGCAGACGACCAGAACTCTCGGCGAGTGTTCGCTGCTCGGAGCGCAACGCACTGAGTCGTTCACGAAGCTCGAGCCGGTCGCGATCAAGACCATGCAACCGCTCGACCAGATCTGAGTACTTGGTGCCGACCGTGGCTTCGAGAGCGTTCACCCGTGCCCGGGCAGCAGCAGCAGCGTCTCGACTCCCTCCATAGTGCTCGGCGGCCTCGGCCGCGAGGAGCGACGCTTCCTCGGCCTCGTTGGTTGCCCCCACGAGCCGCTCGGCCACCTGCCCGACACGCTCGATTCTGAGGCGCCATGTGGTGGTTGCCCCCACCAGCCGCTCGAGTTTGATTTCGAGCTGGGCGAGTTCCGGTTCGCTCGCCGGAAGCCCCGTTTGCGACGCCAGCACGGTGAGGGTCCGAAGCGCCGCCCGCACCGATTCTTCGGCTTCGTTGACCATCACCTGGGCTCGGCCTCGACGCTGCTGTCCATCGGAAACCAGCGCCTCGGCGATCGCAACATCGTTCACACACTGCAGTACATGGTCGCCGCCCGGCACCGCGTCGAAGTCGGCCTCGACCGCGCGTTGCTCGCCGGCCAGGGCGTCGCGGCGCCGGGCCCAGGCTTCGAGTGCCCGGTCGACTCGTGCGACCTCGTTGGTGAGTTCGTCGAGGCGCGAGAGTCGTCGCCGCTCACGCGCCGCTGCACCCACCAGTTCTGCGGGCCGAACAAGGCCTTGACCCTGCCCCGGACCAAGACGAAACGATCCATCGAGGCCGATCACGACCTCGGGCTCACCGCTTGTCGGAGCCGCGACGCTGCCTACGGTGGGAATCAGCGACACAACCTGGCGCACTGCCGCACGCACCGCGTCAGGGCCTGCTGTTGGCTCGAGGAACTCGCCCAGCGATCGGGTTGGGACGGATTGCGTTGGCTGCCTATCGCCGCCGCGGACACCAAGCACCAGGTCGGCGACACCGTGGGGCAGGCCAAGCTGCCCATCGGGTCGCACCCATGCGTCAAGCAGACCCGACGCCCGCAGTGCCGTCTCGATGCCATTGACCTCGGTCTCGGACACACCCTGTCGGACTTCGACCAGCGACCACAACGGTGCGCCGGGTCGCCCGGCTCGGTCGGTACGCCATTCGGGCGCAGCCGGCGTGACCACCTGCGACTGCTCGTGCCCGCGCCGCTCGTTCTCGAGCTGGTCTCGCTCGCCGAGCAGTGCTTCGTGTTCGGCCTGTAGATCTCGGGCGGCAACCGCGTGCTCAGCAGTGACCAGCCGGGCAAGCTCAGCCAGGTCTTTCGTCGCCGCGTACACGAAGTCGGCAGGAGTCGCTGTCGCTGTGATCGCTGATTGCAGTGCTTCGTTCGCCCGCTGGGTGCCGATCGCCGAGGCGGTGTGAGCCCAAGCATCGATCGCCCGGCGATGAGCCCGGTCGGCTACGTCGAGGGCATCGGTCTTGGTGTCTGCCTCGGTTCTGGTCAACTCGAGTTCATGGTCGGCGTCGGCCAGCCGGGCCGCGGCTCGGTCTCGATCGGCAACCCGCTCGCCATGGTTACGAACCGCTAGCCGCACCTGGTTGATGCTTTCGCGTCGACCAGACACCCAGCCGTCGACCTGGGACGGCGTCGCCGAGTCAGCGACCAACGTGTCAGCCCCGACCCGGGCGGCAGCGTCTCGTACGTCGGTGCGTGCTTGTCGCTCGCCGTCGCCCGACCGCTCGACCGCAACCTGCGCGGCATCAAGCTCGTCTTGTCGGCGCCGGGCCACTGCTGCGGCGCGTTCGCTGCGGTCGTGCTCGGTGCGGGTGGCCCGCCCGAGTCGTTCCGCTTCGGCGGCCAGGTCGGCCAACGCCGCCCCTTCGCGGTAGGCGTCACTGCCCTGGATCGCTCCGATCTCGGCATCGACTTCGATCAGCCTGATCTCGCTGGTGGCGACCCCGTGGTCGTTGGCGGCGATCTGGTCTGCGACGACAACCAGTTCGGCTTCGGCCTCGCGCTGGCGCCGGGTCACGGTGTCGCGACGAGACTCGGCCCGGCGCACCTCGCCCGCGGTCCTCGCCGTGACGACCTTGGCGTAGTTCCGCCGGGCCGCGGCCAGTCGGCCAACCACGGCGAGTTCCGCGTCGAGGGCGGCGAGCTCGTCCTTGCGCCGGTCGAGCCGCTCGAATCCCTCAGCCACCGCGGCCAGATCATGCTCCTCGAGCGCTGGGAGCGCGTGTGACAGAATCTCTGACATCTTGTCGAGGCCGAGGCCTTGGCTGAGCTTCTCCTTGCGCAGCGCGAGCAGCGCGGTGATGAGTGCGTCGTAGCGGTCCTCGCCGAACCCGGGATAGAGCGTCTGTCGAACCGCCTGGCGGTGCTCATGTCCCTTGTCGCTGACCCGCCCGGTCGTGCCGATGGCATCGATCAGCGCCTTGCGTTCGAGCGGAGAGCGCAGGTCGTCGAGCAGGTGCAGCGACTCACCGACGATCAACGATGTGGTGAAGAAGGTGGCGTCGGCGCGCCGAGTATTCGTCGATGCTCGCAGCCGAGCGCCGATGGTGAAGGTCCGCTCACCCTGTCGGAACTCGACCCACACGAAGCCGGCGCGACTGGTAGTCGTGGCGCCGGCCATCATGCGGTCATAGAGCCCACCCCGGCTGCGCGCGGCCGACGTCAGCCGGTGAGGTTGCGCGTTGGCATCGAGCAGGAACGGCAAGAGCAACTCGAGCGCAAGCGACTTGCCCGAGCCGTTGGGGCCACGCAGCAGCAGGCGACCCTTGTGGAACTCGAACGTTTCGTCCCAGTACCGCCAGACATTGACAAGACCGGCACGGGTCGGTTGCCAGCGGTCGGCAACGACGGGTCGGAGGTTCGGCGTGTCGATATCGGTCATGACCTGCCTCTCATAGCAGTGACATCTGTTCGTCGGCGATCGGTGACGGCAGCCGATCGTCGCGGTCATCGCGCAGCGCCGCGCCGGGGGCGGTAACCCGATACCGGGCGAGCGCAGGTCGCGCCGTAACGCGCCCATCGGCGTCGACGCTCACGAGTCCGAACTGGGCCAGCATCTCCGCGGCCGCGATCGCCAAGAGCCTCGGGCCGTCGCCTTCGCGATGGCTGCGAGCCCATCCGGGATGCTTTTTCAGCTGACGGTTCGTGAACCGGCGCAGATCGTCGGCACTCAAGACAGTGAGCGCACGCTCGACACCATCTTTTTCGACGATCAGTGCATCGATGAGCAACAAGGCAAGCTGGCCGACAGTGCCAAGCGAACTCGGGAAGACCAGATCGGTCGTGGTACCGGTCGAGTCGATTGCCATGATCCCCTCGGCGCGCTCCTCGAGCTCGAAGCCGGCTTCGGCCGCCTTATCGCGGATGCGCTTGCGGCCCATCGAGTTGGTCAGGTAGTCGGCGATTGCCGGTTCGATGTCGTCGAAGTGGACGACAGGGTCATCGAACACGGCACGAGCTGCCATGTGTCGAGTCCAGCGCAGCCGTTGGGCTTCGGTTGCCGCATCGGCGGCGGCGCCGTAGCGCGGTTCGGCGAGCAGTTGCTCGGTGGCCTCGGCCACGCTCGCCGACGGATCGATCTGATCAGCCGCCACCACCGAGCCGAGCAGGTTGTGCAGTCGATGAGTGTCGGCGATGAGGATGGCGTTGCTGCCCTCGGAGTCGACGTAGGCGTCGAGGTCGCCTCCTCGAAACGTCACAACACCCCAATCGGTCAGGGTGCGTAACACATCGACGATCGCCGCTCGCTCGCGTCGCAGCGTGGTGTCGAGCGCGGCCTCGGCGGTCAGACTGTCGGCGAGCAGGCCGATCGTGGTGATCGAGTGTCGTACCAGCGCTGCGCAGATGAGACAGAGCAGCTGGTAGCGCCGACGGTCGAAAGGAGCCTTGTTACCTCGGGTTCGGCGAAGCATGCGGGTGGTGTCAGGCGCGACGCTGCGCTTGAAGAGCCGGGCGAACCCTGCGGCCGGATCAACCACCAGCCGCAGGCCAAGCGTGTCCTCGAACCAGTCGACCAGCCACGGACCATGACGAAACACCGACCGTACCCCGTCGGGATCTACGCCCGAGTCCAGCAGCGGGCGACCGAGCAGCAGTCGGATGGCGCCCGCACGTTCGTCGTCGATCGACGTACCGAGACTGTCAGCCACCAACGACCTCCTGTGCCAGCACGTCCACGCCGTCGACACTGATCGACACGATCAGGTTGGGCGCGGTCAGCGTGCCCGTGTCGGTTTCGATGACTGCGTTGGTCGCGTTGGGTGACCCCATCAGCACCACTTCGACCGCGCCGTCAGGCGATTCGCTTCGGAAGCTGCCGTCGGCTCGGGGCTGGCTGTTCAGCGCCGCGGCCAGCAACCACAGGAGTTCGCGGAACTCGCGACGATCGAGCGTGGCGAACGTTGCCAGTCGAACGGCACCATCGGTGTGGAGCGCGTGCTGCACTCGGCGCTGGTCGGCCAGGCTCGTCGCTTGTTGTCGTTGTCGCTCTCGACGGACTGCGGCCGGATCGCCAACGCGCGGACTTCGACCGCGGGCCGCGGTGCTTCCCGTCGTGCGCAGCGAGGGTTCGACATGGGTCGGCTCGGCTTCGAGCCATGAGGTCGAAGTTCGGCGGGCGGTGCCGTCGACCGATGGTTTGTGGGCATGACGCGCCGGCCACAGGCCGAAGGCCGCGCCGAACAGGGCATGAGCTTCGTCGTCGCCAGGGCACATGTCGAACAGTTCGGCCAATCGGCGAAAGTCATTGGCCACCGAGGTCGAGCGACTGCGGCTGTCGAAGCGACGTTCAATAGCCCGCAGCAGTTCGATGATGGCGGTGCGAGGCACATCGATGAGCTGTTGGATCTGGGGTCGCGAACCGTCGGCGGGTGCGAACCAGCTGAGCAGCGCGTCCCAGCGGCGAACCCGCCCGGCCAGCCACGGCGGGCCGGGGTCCTCGTTTGCGAGTGGGGCAAGGTTCGCCCCGTGCAGCGCTCGTTCGAAGAGCGTGGCCAGTCCGAGCGTATGTAGGTCGTCGATGCGCAGGGCGATGCGGTGCTGGGGCCGATCGACGCCATCGACATAGTCCTGCAGGTACCCGACGGTGCGGCGTTTGACGTCGGCGAATATTTCGTCGTCGCTGACATCGGCTCGGATGAGACGCTGGAGGTGGCCGTTGAACTGGCGCACGGTCTCGATCAGCGAGCGCTGGTGGTTCTCGAGCTCAGAGAGTCGAATATGTATGCGCCCGTTGGTCTCGGGTTCATCTTGGCCGATCAGTGTGGCTAGGTCGGCCAGAGCATCACCGATGCCGTCGAGCGTGGCCGACTGCAGCCCGAGTGCCGACTTCATGACTTCGAGCGAGCGCAACACACCCGCCATGGCTGCTTCGCCCTTGCGGGTCAACGACCACTGCAGGTTCTTGCGTTCGAACTCCGCTGGCGTTGCGTAGTGGGCGCCGTGGTTCTGGGTTGCATCGAGCAGCGCCCATCCGGTCAACGAGGAGAGTGCCCCGTGTAAGGCCTCGTCGGTGAGCGGTTCATCCCACCCGACCCGAGCCAGTTGGGCCCGCGTCTGATCGAGATCGAGCGTAGGGACCAGTACCGACGCCTGCTCGAACGCCGACATGATGGCTATGTGAAGATCTGCGAGAGGCGTGGTCGTGAACTGGAAGAGCGCGGTATCGACGCCCCTCCAGACCCTGACTCCGCCGTCGGTCATCGAGCCGAACCGTCGCGCAGCTCGCGCAGTGTGGCGCGGCAATGGCTGGTCAAGAATGCGGGGTCACCGAGTTCGACCGCCGCGTACTGGCGCCGTGTCACACCAATCGCCTTGAGCAACGTCGACCCGCGATTCAGATGGGACGACGATGTCGCCCCGAAGTACGCAGTCAGGTCTTTGACCATCGCGCTGGGTCCGTCAACCCGCACATCGTTGTCGTACATAAAATTTGCGCTGGCGATGATCCACACGAGCGCCAGCACACCGAACTCGACCTTGCCCCGGCGCAATGCCGCCGGATCGGCCAACGCTATCTTGCGCAGTAGCCGGAAACATGCCGTTCGAAACTCCAGCGTCAGCAGATCTGCACAACATCGCTCGATTCCGCCCACCCACTCGGGCAGCACCTCGTGCAATGACGGATCGATCCCGGCCATGTCGAACAGCTCATCGGGCAGCGGCGCGTCGTCGAAATCGTCGACGTGCTGTGCGCCCACCGCTGCGGTCACCGTCTGGCGCGCCCACTCGGCCCGATTCCAGAATGGTGAGATCACCCCACTGAGCGCATCGACCAACGCAGCCAACGCAGCCGCATTGTCGGGCGAATCATCGTCTGCGCCGGCCGCATCGAGGAAAGCAGGTTCGGTCGAGTCGATGGCCTCGAGTACTTCATCGGTGTAGGCCGCCGGTACGCCTGATTCCGCGTGCGCAAACCGCACCCATGCCCGAACCAGCTGCGGGAAGCGTCGTGCCTCGTGCGGCGGACAGCTCACCCGCTCGGGAAACCAGTCGACAAGCAGATTCCACACCCGAGCCGGACCCCAGCGCAATGGATCTCGACTACCAAAGTTGGCTGCGTAGAACAACAGCGCGTCGAGCCCACCAAGCGATCGGCTCTCCGCGGCGCGTACGCCCTTCGCGCTCTCGACGAACCGCTTACGCAGGCGTGCTACTTCGGCTTCGTCGATCTGTTCCTCGTAGCTGCTCGTCGCCGCGGCGCCGGCCTGGCGGATGATCCATTCGAGCAGCGGCCGCGCTGCGGGCCAGGTGTCGCTTTCGGTTTCGGTCTCGCCTTCGTAGGACATCATGTCGTCGACGTCGATGGCGTAACGCCACCGAGCCGCCGACTCGGCCGGCTCGATCGCTTCGCTGAGCACTGTTCGATCGAGATCGTTTCCCTCGGTCATGGCAAGCACGTCGTCGATGGTGATGTCGTTCGGATAGCCGTCGTTCACGGTCCGGCCGTTGGTGTGATCGATATGGAGAGCCGACATCATCAGCGTGCCGGCAACGTCGAGTTCGATGACCTCGATGCTCCAGTCCCCGCCATGGTCGCTCTGACTCAACGCACGGGTCGCTTTCGCCTGGCGCAGCTGCTGCAGCCAGACGGGCAAGCGGGTCCATTCGCGCGGACCGAACTGCGTCACGAAGTGCTCGGCACGCCTGCGGGTTTCGACGTCGACCGCGATCTCACTCAGACCGACGAGCAGTGCTTGGGTTTCACGTTGTGCCGCTTCGCCGAACGCATCGATCACCGGAAGCAGGCTGTCGATGCGGGCATCTACTTCATCCTGTAATGCACTTCGTGGATCGACCGCGCTGGCCAGCGTGGACACGAACATCAAGAAGTCGACCGGATGCGGTTGCGAAAGCGCGCTCAACACGTCGTTCAACAATTCGAAATCCTCGTCGGACGGCGACTGATTCGGCTCGCCCGATCCGCGGTCGTTGCGGTGAGTCCGCGACGTTCCCCTTGGGGTAACCCGACTGTTTCTGCCCCGATTACGCGCCATTTCCGCACCCTACTGCTCGCTGCGGCAAGCGCGGGCGACTGCAACGCAGCCGAACACGTCGCGGATCAGCGTTTCGCAGGCCCCCTCAGCCGTTGCGAAGGACCTCGCTGATGTCGAAGCCGTCGAATCGACTCGCGGGAAACGCAGCTGCGAATATGTGCGAAGCGTCAGGGCAGGTCGAAGAGGAAGGATGGCGTTTTGATGCCGAGCAAGCGGGCCGCAGCTTCGTCGCGCAGGTGGGGTGCGACGGTCACATGGCTTCGGACGACGGTGGCGTTGCGGCGGAGCCGCTCGAGTGGGTGGCCCGCCGCGTTCGCCGTGGTACCGGCGGCCTCGACCACTGCCTCGACGGCTTCGACACATCCCGCCGTTGTATCGGAGCACGCCATGAGAAAGAGTGCCTTCTGTTCATCGGTGAACGGCTCGTGACGGCCCGCGCGCTGCCACACTTGGTCGCATTCGTCGAGGACCCAGGCACGTCCGGCCCGCAACCGGCTCTCGGCCCGAGCCAGAGCATGTTGGGCGAAAGGGCGCTCGGCCAAGCCAACCGTTCCAAAAGCGGGTGTTTTGTTCGCGGCGAGCTCGATGAAGACGTCAATGGCCGCACGGGCGATGCCGAGCGCAACTGCGGTCTTGTTGTGTGCGAGTCGCACGCCGAGCGGAATTCGGGCGAGCACCGACTCGGCTCGTTGTTGGGCGACCCACGCCTTGTCATAGAACGCGATCTGTTCGTCGGGCACGACGAGCCCGTCGATCAGAACATCGTGCGAGCCCGAACCGCGCATCCCAGCCGTATGCCAGGTATCGAGGATCTCGAACTGCCCACGAGGCACGAACGCATAGACCGACCGCGGCGACACCTGCTCATCGCCGCGGAACGCCAAGACCTGACCGCCGAACCAGTGGGCATTGTGGCAGCCGCTCGCATAGGGCCACTGACCGGTGATTCGCCACCCGCCTTTGACTGCGTCGGCCCGACAGACTGCGGCGGTCGATCCACAGACGATGGTGAGCGGATCAGACAACAACTCAGCGCCGTGTCGCCACTGCAGAGCCATCAGCGCAAGATTCTCGATGCCAATCATCAGGTTCCACCCGGTGGCCCCGTCGGCGTACGCCACCGCTTCGATGGCCTCGAGCTGGTGCCGTGGTGACGCGTCGGCGCCGGCATAGGAAGGCGGCGCCCCCAGTCGATGGAGTCCGGCATCGGCGAGTGCCACCGCAACGGTCTCACTGAGGTGCCGGTCGGCCTCGGCCTGGTCCGCGTGGTCACGAACGAGCGGCGCCAGAGCGATTGCACGCTCGACGAGCGTTCGTCCGTTGGGTTGCATCGGATCGGGTGCCGGCTATCGCAGGTGGCGGCGGAGCAAGGAGTGCACCCGTTCCCAATGCAGCTCTGACGCAGCGCGGTTGTAGCGCTCGCCGTGCGCTGGCGCATAACCGTGTACTGCTTCGGTCAGGAAGTCGAGGGTGTAGCTTACGCCGGCCTCAGACAGTGCTGCTTCCATGATGGGCACGTCTTCGGGGGGCGCGGTCGCGTCGTTGTCGGCCCAGCCGAGGTACACCTCGGCGGCGACCGTTTCGAGGCCCTTGTGGGGCGAGTCGTCGCTGTCCTTGACGAGCCATGCACCGTGAATCGAGGCGACGGCAGCGACACGCTCGGGCATTGCTCGTGCCAGTGAGATCACCAAACCACCACTCATGCAGAAACCAACAGCTCCGACCTTGCCACCGTGTTCTGCGGCAGCATCTTGATCGGCGACGGCAAGCAGTGCTTCGGCATCGCCCAAAATGTTGGTGGGATTCACCTTGCCCATGTACTCGCGCCGATCGTGCATGTCTTCGTCGCTCAGGCCGAACTCGCGAAACGGTCCGCTGCGATAGAACAGGTACGGCATCATCACGTAGTACCCAGCGGATGCAAGCCGCGACGCCATCTCGTGCAGTGCGGGGCGAATGCTGGGGGCATCCATCA
>JBDNHG010000272.1:0-2104 GCA_041688925.1 Acidimicrobiales bacterium
AACACGCCACGGTTCTTCATGATCAGTGCTCGGTCGGCCGCCAGACCCCTTTGCCGGGGAACCGTTGGGCCATTGCCCATGCGTTTCGATGACGTCGATGTCATAACCGGGCGCGTAGAGCAGCGCGTGGCACCAGTAGTCGGCGACGGTGGCGATGTGGGCTTGCCAGTCAATGAAACCTGGTCCGAAGTTGAAGTACGGCTGGAGCAGTTCGTCCTGGGTGACATCCACGTACTGGCGGGTGACCATGGCGAGAATCTCTTCGGGTGTGTCGAGATCGCGGCCTCGATGTTCCCATGGACCAGACATGTCGGGGCGGACTGCCGAAGCAGATCCGGGGACCATGGGGGCGTCGGGTTCACGAAAGAACTGGATGTAGAACGCTGCGTCGGTTGAGGGTTCGACTTGGTGCGCGACTCCGGGCACGATGACTGCACTGTCGCCGGCATCGAGGCGTTCGTTGCGGGGTGACTCGCCGTCTAGGTCGACATACCGCACGCTGCCGGCCTGGACCCGTAGCTCAGCCCAGACCGTGGTCCGGTGGGCGGCGATGAGGGGCTCGGGCAGCGACAGGTGATCGAACAACGGTGTCCGTCGGGCGGGGACCAACTCGGGCGGTAGCGATGGTTCGTTCATGGGGGCCTTTCGAGACCTGGATGGTGTCTTGCACGAGCACGGCCCGACCGTGGCACATGGGCCAGCCTATGCGTGGTGGGGGCAGGTAGACCGAACCTCGGCTGATGTTGTGATCATGACGATCTCACCGTTTGACGCGGCTTCGAAGCCGTGGAGCAGTCGGTCGATGACGCCTTGCAGTGCAGCGACTTCATCGCAGTTGTGGTCGATGACGATGCAGGCGGGGACGGCGCTGGTCTGCACCCGCTCGACACGGGGCCGCTCCATCAGCGCTTCGACAACGTTCTGTATGCAAAACGTGCAGTTGGATCGCTCAACACTCAGTTGGGTGCGCATCATGGATTCCTTTGGCATCGGGGCTGTGTTCTGTGTATTCTTATACTATGCGACTAGAAGTTTCCCGCAAGAGTGATTTGGCGGTTCGTGCGCTCGAGGTGCTGGCCGAAGCACCGACTCGGATGAAAGGACCTCAGCTGGCCGAGGCAGTGGGTAGCTCGTCTGGGTTCGTTTCTCACGTAATGACGCCGCTGGTGCGGGCTGGCTGGGTGCGATCTGAGGCCGGTCCAAGTGGCGGGTACTCCCTGGTTGTCGATCTCGACGAGGTCTCGTTGTTGGCGGTGATCGAGGCAATCGAGGGACCAACCGATTCCGGACGGTGTGTGGTGGCCGACCGACCATGCACCGAGGGCGGATCGTGCGCCATGCATGTGCCTTGGCGTCAGGCCCGCACACACCTGATCGCTACTCTCGATGCCACGTCGGTGGCCA
The DNA here is from genome assembly GCA_041688925.1 of Acidimicrobiales bacterium. GTDB lineage: Bacteria > Actinomycetota > Acidimicrobiia > Acidimicrobiales > UBA10347 > UBA10347. The sequence goes on from JBDNHG010000272.1 coordinate 1,405, forward strand.
TGGCTTCGACCCTCACCGAGGCGACGACATGACCACCGACTCGGCAACGCCGACGAGGCCCCCGGGGCTGTCATCGACTGAAAACGGTTCTTCTCACGAGTCAGCGGCGCCTGCTATGTCGTGGCGGCGAGTGGCGTTGCCAACCGAACACGGTGGCTGGAGCCTGACTGCCGAGCCGGTATTGCTTGGTCTGCTCGTGGCATGGTCCTGGCCAGGCATGGCGCTCGGCGTCGCTGCGATAGTTGCGTTCGTTGCTCGCACCCCGCTCAAGCTGGTGTTGGTCGACCGCTGGCGGCACCGCTGGCGCGATCGAACCCGACTCGCGGCCAAGATCGCAGCGGTTGAACTGATGCTATTCGCTGCGTTGGTCATCTACGCGGCAACTGCCGGGGTGCCTCGATTCTGGATTCCGCTCGCGGTCGCTGCGCCCCTGGTGGGGTTACAGCTGTCATACGACATGCGAAGTCGGGGCCGCCGGATGATCCCGGAACTGGCCGGCTCGATAGGTATGGGCTCGGTCGCAGCAGCGATCGCGCTTGCCGACGGGGCGTCGACGCAATTGGCATGGGGGCTGTGGCTCGTAATGGCAGCCCGATCGGTAGCGGCGATTCCCTATGTGCGCACCCAGATCCTGCGCAGCAAGCGCCAACCGCCTCCGCGCTGGCCAAGCGACGCGGCCCAACTCAGCGCGATCGCCGCC
>JBDNHG010000273.1:0-7631 GCA_041688925.1 Acidimicrobiales bacterium
CGTGCGCCCGAGCAATGTTGATTCCTAGGTAGCTCATCAACGCAAGCTAGAAACCAAACTCGATGGTTGTCAATGCATTTCGCTATATTTCGCGAATTCCTTGCATCGATCATTCGCTCATGCGTCGCGAGCACCGCCGTCGACAGCAATATCGGCTCCGGTGATGTGCCACGCTGCGTCACTTGCGACGAATGCCACCACCCGGCCAATGTCGGCCGGCGTCGGAATACGTTCGGTCAGATTTGGCATCGAGGTCTCGAGCGCCCATCGCTCGGCATCGGCCCACGTGTTGCCCCTGCCGTCGCGCCCAGCCCGGCCAGTCACCATGGTGCGCACTTCGTCGGTCGCAATCATTCCGGGGCTCACCAGATTGGCCGAGACGCCGGTGCCCCGAAGCTCTATCGCCAAGGAGCGCACCAAGGTCGGCAGCGCCGTTTTCGCCGCGTAGTACCCGGCGTTTCGTCGCCCAGGGCGTTGCGTGCCAATAGTTCCGAGGAAGATGATGCGGCCCCACCCTCGGTCACGCATCGTTGGCATACAGAGCTGCGCAACCCGAGCGCCGACCATCACGTTGACGTTCCACTCGGCCTCCCACCCCTCCATGCTCGCCCAGTCAGACCCGCCCGGGGCACCGTAATTGTTGATCAGTACGTCGGTTCGAGATGCCGGTTCGACGAGCGCCTCGAGACCATCGTCCGATTTGATGTCGGCTACGACCGCCTCGACGCTGCCACCGGCCGCAGAGATCTCATCAACCGCATCGTCGGCCTGTCCATCCTCGAATGCGTGCACGATGACATGTGCGCCCTCTGAGGCAAGAATGTTGGCGATACCTCTGCCTGTTCCGCGGTACCCGCCAGTGACGAGTGCGGTGCGGCCAGCCAGTCCAAGATCCATCGACCGTGTTTAGCAGATGCTACGAACCGCGGACTAGGTGGACCCAGCGCGACGCAACGCCAGGCTTGTTGTCAGACCCTGCGAGCCAACACGACATAGATCGTGCGCAGCATGATCTGCATGTCGAGTATTGGTGACCAATTGACCAGGTATTGCAGATCGTGGCCGAGTTTGAAACCAGGATCGGTGTGATAGCTGCCGTTGACCTGTGCCAAGCCAGTGATGCCTGGACGGATGTCGTGACGCCGTCCGTAGCCAGGGATGAGCATTTCGAACCTGTCGGCGAGCTCTTGGCGCTCGGGGCGAGGGCCGACGAGCGACATATCGCCACGGAACACGTTCCACACCTGTGGAAGTTCGTCGAAGCGCATCTTGCGCATCCATGCCATGGCGGGAATCACCCGTTCGTCGTCACGCGATGCCAACACCGGGCCCGATTCATCTTCAGAGCCGACGTACATCGTGCGAATCTTGACCATTGCAAAGACTTGACCAGAACGACCCACTCGGTCTTGGCGGTACAACACGGGCTTGCCGGCCACGATGCGGGCGTAGATCCAGATGAAGGCCAACACCGGCACGAGCACGGGTAGCCCAATCAGCAGGTAAGTCAGATCGACCGCTCGTTTGAACCGCGCCTTGGACGGAGCCATCGCATGCGAACGCAAGGCAACAAACGGCATGCCGGCGATCTGGCGGGTCTTCTTTACCCCGAGCAGCGTGTCTGACGGCGTGAGTCGGTGATAGACGCCAACGCGGCGCGCCTCGAAGTCTTCGAGGGGCCGCGGATATACGGCGCTCAGTTCGATGCCGCCAAGCAAAAGAACGTCGGTTGCCGCGGCACTTTCGACCGCATCGGCCAGCCTGTTAGTGTTCGATCGACGGCCGGCAACAACCGCGTCGCGGTCGGTGTCGACTAGATGAGCTTCGGCAAGTGCGATGTCGTCGGGGCTACCTACGAGCAAGACCCGCGGCCGGCCGAAACGAGCCGTCATCACCCGTCGAGCAAGCCATCGATTGAATGCCAAGGCGAATGAGGCGAAGACAGCAAAGACAACAAGGTTGAGGCGCGGCATCAAGAACTTGGAAGCGCCGAGAGACAACGAGGCATCGATCAAGACCGCCATGCCCGTGAGCGATGCGGTGCGGGGCAATCGTGACGTTTGCCCGAGTCGTGCTTCGACCTCATAGAGACCACCGAAGTAGGCCACCCCGACATGGACGGTGGTGACGACCCCGAACCCGACGAGGTAGTCGACGATCGGATAGTTCGGCCAATCGAGGCCCCAGCGGCCGAACGAGATGAGCAACATGGCGCCAAAGAGCGACGCTATGTCAACTGCGTACATCCAGCGGAAGCCACGCTGGTTGCGGAGGTGACCAAGGGCCGAGCGGCGCACGCCTGTGGCGCGGCGATGTGCAAGATCAGAGCTCATCCTGTCCTCGACTTCCACGACACAAAGGGTACTGTGTCAGGCTGGATACCTGAGGCGCAGGCTGGCGAGCGGGCGAGACCTCGTCGAATCACTGTTGGATCTTGGCCCACTCGGCCAACCGCAGGTCGTCGGTGAGCGCTCGTTGCGTCATAGCCATCGTCACTATGATGACCGACAACGCAACCGCCCCCAATACCAAGAACATGACAACGAGCTGTATGAGCACCGCGTCGATCGGATCGACGCCGGCGAGCAGCAGTCCGGTCATGGCACCGGGTAACGCTATGAGCCCAACCACCTTGGTCCGTTCGATTTGCGGCAGCAGCGCCAGGCGGGCCACATCGTGCACGACATGTTGCGTCGCCGCCGGCCCATCGAGCCCCAACGCCAGCATCGCCTCGATCTGCCCCGCAGACTCAAGCAATTGTGTTCGGGTGCGATCGACCGCCTGAACGACGGTCGGCAACGTATTGCCGATCGTGATCCCCGCTATTACTACGACAGAGACCGACTCGAGCTCGAGTATCCCCAAACCAAAGATCACGGCCATAACGACGCCGACCGTAGCGCCGATCGCACTCAACCCAACGAGGGCCAGATCTCGACCTGCACCGGTTCGTCTTGCAACGACTACACCCGCAATAGCGACCATGCCGAGCACCCAGAGTCCCGACCACAGACCGGCAAGACTCGACTCGAAGACATACGAGAAAAAGGCACCAACCGCCAGCAGTTGCACCGTCGCACGGGCAGCAGCCCACACCACAGATCGTTCGAGCCCGAGACGTCGCCACCACGAAACGGCGATGACCAGTGCGATGAGGACGAGTGACACCGCTGCCTGCCACAGCTCGACATCGGTGCGCATCTCAGATCACGGCTGTTGAGTGAGTTCGGCGTGCAGGTGATGCGTCATCGGCTGGCCGACGGCGGCCATCGACATGTCGTAGGACAGGACGAGCCGATCGTCGACGCTGGCAACGCGAAATTCTCGTTGCACATCGGTCACCGATTTTGCGGTTGGCGTGACATGCACCGCATCGAGTTCGAGTGCCAGGGTTTGACCGCGCACTTCGCCGTGGTGCAGCTCGACGATTCCTGACGGCTGCACGATCACGAGTTCGACCTGATTCTCGCCCAATGCCCGGAGGTAGCCCGCCTCGGCATGGAGTGGCTGCCCGGTGTCGGCATGTCGCGTGCGCTGGTTGTAGGCGAGGAATGGCTTGCCGACATGCCCAAACGTCACTTCTTCGGTGTACGCAAAGCGGTCGATCGTTGGATAGTCGCCGACGCCGGCACCCGTCCACGTGCCCAACAGATAGGCGAGCGGTTCACAATGAGGGTGCAGATCCATAGAGCAAGTCTTACAGGTTGCTTGCGTCGTCCACCGGCCATCAGTCCCGCATGTTTTGGGCGCGACGCAGAACTACAGCCTCGAGCTGGCTGCCGCTCGCAAGCAGCGTCGCCTCTTCGAGAGCATCGGCCGAACCCAGATCGGCTCGGTCGAGCCTGGTGCGCACTCGCCACAGCAACGGCCCTTGGCGATCGGCTGCGCGAACCGATTGGTCGACAAGACCGACTCGTTCAATCGGGTCGGTCGTGAGTTGTGCGAGGTACATAGTGGTCGGCCCGAAGTTGCTGGCGCCAAAACCAGCAAGAATTGGGCGGTCGCCGAATCGAGCGAGAAGGGTGCGGGCCTGCGGGACGAGATCGGTCGCATAGGTGGGCAGGTGCCGGGTCAGCAGCAACGATGCCAGCAACGACAGCGAACTTCCGGGTCGTTGCTGTGCCTCGAGGAACACGGCTCGTATTTCGTGAGCGACATCGGTATGACCAGCCGCGTAGCCGGCGATGAGCAGCCCAGCTCGGCCGAGGAGCACCCGGGACATGTCGGGCCGGAACGGTTCGAGATCGGCGTACAACTCGGCGAGGCGATCTTGGCAGTCGAACGAGTACAGACGTTGGCCGAGATAGGCGGCCATTCCCGACTGCAGATCATGGAGTTCGGCGAACTTGCGGTTCTCGTCTGCTAGCTGCTCTCCGACCTCAAAATCGCCTGAGTTCAAGACGAACATGCTTCGAAGGCCCTCGGCTTGCCAGATACGCAACGGGTCACCCAACGAGGCGGCCAACTCGGCGAATCGGTCACTCTCGGATCGGGCCGCGTCGAATTCGCCACGCTCGGCAAGGCTGATCGCATTCACCTGCGCCACCCGCATGCGGATTCTGGGGCTGCCCTGATTGATCACTGCGAGCGGGATGTCGTGGGCCTCGTAGCTGATGTGGCGCGTCGCCATCCACCGCAGTACATGGCTGAGGCCTCGTTCGTCGGCGTCAGCGGCGATTGCGAGCGCCTTGTCAGCGCACTTCAGCACATTGACACCGTCGTCGCCAACGAGTGAGTACTGACGGGCGAGATGGTAGAGCAGGTCGAAGCGCCGCGACGGCGGCAGGTCTTCGCCAGCAATTCCCTCGAGCATCGCGATGCGTTCAGCGTCACCATCAGGAAGTTCGGCTTGTGGCAATCCTGACAGCGCGGCGTCGAGCGCTAACTCCCACGCTTCGGCTTGGATCGCTCGCTCATAGGCGACGCTTCGCTGAGCGGCGCCATCGGAACCCGATTGGTCGAGAGCAGCCGCCCACAAAATGAGTGACTCGATATCAAGATGGTCACCCGGCAGCCGCTCGATCCGTCGCAGCTCTCGTGTCACCTTGCGCCAGCTGCGGCGCTCGGCGTAGAGCCTGGCGGATTCGCGGAGCGATGCTGCGGCCACCTCGGCCGGCACCAAGGCACTGGCATTGGCTTGATGGTCGGCGCGCTCATGTGGATCGTCAGTGAGTTCGGCAGCACGACGATGCAGCTGGCCGCGCCGGAATAGCGGCACCCCGTCAAGGAAGGCGCGTTGGATCAAAACGTGGCGGAAGCGCACCTGATCAGGATCATCGGTTTCGATGATGAGGCCCTTCGACCAGAGCTCGTCCAACAGTCGAAAGATCGACGCCTCATCGAGTTCGGTCAAGGCAATGAGCGCACCGATCGAGAACTGGTGGCCGAGCACTGCGGCCGCGGCGATGACCTCGGGCGCACGCTCGGACAACGATGCCGTGACTCGCGTCAGCGCCGAAGCCCCAGAGAGCTGTTCGGGCAGCGCCAGAGTTGTCGGGTCAGCCGAAGCAATGAGCGGCGCTGCAACCGCGGGTAGTCCGCCGCTGGCTTCGAACACATCTCGTGCCAACCCTTGACGGGATTGATGCGTTGCCTTGGGGAACTGCTGGTAGACCATCTGCGCGAAGTCAGCCGCTTGAAGCCCCGCCAACCCCATTGGATCGAGCCCGGCGCGCTCGCCGTCGCGGACAAGATCGAGCCATTCGCTGTCGTCAGAATCGCTGCGCCCGCACACGATGAAGGTGATCCGGGCGGCGGTGTTCGAACGTATGAGCAAGCGGAGCAGTCCGAGCGACGCAGGGTCGAGTCGGTGTGCATCGTCGACGACCAGCCGTTGCGGACGTTTCACCGAGCATGCTTCGAGGTGGCCGAGCACGATGCGCCAGGAGCGCGCCGCCTGTGCGCGCTCAACTTCTCGGCCGTCTCGGGTGCCTGGCGGGTCCTCCTCGTGGCCACTCGCCAGCAGTTCGTCTCGCAACTTTGGCATCGCTACGGCGAACGGCCCAAGCGCGAGGTCGAGGCGGTCGTCGCCCAGGACATAGGTGGTTTCGGTCGCTGGGTCGCCCACGATCAAGGCCGCGAGCAGCCGCGATTTGCCCGAACCCCGAGGTCCTGTGATCAATGCGCCCGTGGTCTTCTGGAGCGCAGCGAGCTCATCGGCCCGGCCTAGCAGCGGCGAGTCGAGCAGGTGACGCAGCTCTTTTGCAACCACTGCTGGCGGCGGTGACGCGTCGAGCGCCGCTGCCGTAGCGCGGGCCAGGTGGTCTTCGCCGCGATCAGCGAGGAAACGAGCGATGTCGTCGGGCACCCTCTCGAACTCGGTTGCGTACGCTTCGCAGAACGCTGTCAGCGCAAGCACTGCCTCGGTCCTGCGGCCTGATGCCGCAAGCGCCTCAGCCACTACGACCGCCAGCCGATCGTTGTACGGGTGATTGCGCAATAGCGCGGTCAGGGCAGAACATGTGCCCGTCGAAACCGACTCGGGCCGTTGCGCACAAAACCGTTCGGCCACCGCGATCTGGAGCATCTGGAGACTTTGTGTGCTCGAACCGACCAGTTCGAGAGGATCGAGATCGCCGAACGGCCGGCCGGCCAACATCCATCCCAGGTCGTCTTCGTCGATGTGGCTTCGGGCCGAGGCGAGCTCTTCGAGACGCCAGGCATCGATCCATCCGTCGCTCGTTGCGATTCGATACGAGCCGCCGTCGGCGATGACATCCCAGTCTGGCGGCAGCTGCTTGCGCAGCCGTGCCACCGCCATGCGAAGCGCGGGGCGCCACGGGTCTGGCTGCTGATCGCCCCAGATCTCATCGGCTATTCGTTCAGAGGTCGCACCATCGAGTCCGGCAGCAACGAAGACCGCGAGCAGGCGCTGTCCGCTGCCGGTCAGGCGGTGCTGCTCACCATCCTGGTGAACAGCGATGCGACCCAACACCTGAACCCAGCTCATTGGTGGAACGAGATCGGGGACCGCCGTCAGCACGCGCACAACAACGTCACCGGGTGAGACGCAGTCCTCATTTCACAAGTATTGCGTATCAACCGGCACTCACCGCAAGATCTTTGGCAAAAAGGGCCCACGCAGCGCATCGAGTCTGCACCAAACACGCTCGTTCAGACAGCCACGCTTGTTGGGGTTGACCACGCGACAACCGCTGTTCGAAATGAGGCCACCTCCTCGATCCGCTGTTCGTCGACCGAACTCTCGTCGGCATTCGAGGTATCAGGGCGTATGGCATCGAGCTGCGAAAGGTCGAGTTCGGAGCGGCTCGACGGCGAGATCGCCTGCCAGAGTTCTGTCGGGCCACACAACCAACGGGCGAACAGATCATCACGCCGGGTTTGGGGTGTTGCGTATGCCGCCACATCCTCAGGATGCGCCGAGAGCGGAATGCGCAACGGGCGTTCCAGCACCGAGTCGACGACGGCCCAGACAAATGTCGAACACGCAAATGCGGTGCGATCGCGGTAACGGACGCATTGAAACCAGCAATACAGCTGCACGATGGCCAAAAGCATCGAGCGCATAGCTCCTGGCGGGCGCTGCCGGGCCATCAGATGAATCGGGCCGACCAGAATACTGCTGAAGGTATAAGGCGAATCTGATCGTTCGAAGTGTTCGAATCGTCGAC
>JBDNHG010000274.1:0-7873 GCA_041688925.1 Acidimicrobiales bacterium
GAGACCACGAACCAAACGCGGTGAGATGTCGTAGGGGATCTCGAGGCGGTCGAGCACGCGTCGAACGCCGGCGAAGTGTTCGCCGGTCTCGGGGCTGAGGAAGTCGACCATGACGGGCGCCGCATCGATGATGGGCTGGTCTTCTTTGCGCTTGGAGTCGAGCACTCGCAACGCATTGACCTGCAATGTGTACTGCGACTGCTCGGAGAGTGCCGAGAGGTTGTCATTGAAATAGCTGGTGAGCGCTTCGAGATAGGCCGGACGACACGTCGGGTCGCCCAGGCTGTTCAACATCAAACTGACCTGACGGAGCCCGATCGACTGGTAGAAATTCCAGGCGAGCGCGATGACTTCGGCATCGATCGCCGGGTCATTGGTGCCCAGCGCTTCGACACCCACTTGGCTGAACTGGCGGTAGCGCCCGGCCTGTGGCTTCTCATAACGGAACTGCGGGCCTTCGTACCAGACCTTCCACGGAAGCAGCGGCCGGTGTTGCACGAACGCGCGCACAACCGACGCCGTGAGTTCGGGCCGAAGCGCGTAGCGGTTGCCGTCTTTGGCCTCGAAGTCGTACATCTCTTTGGTCACGACATCGGTCGAGTCGCCCAACCGTTTGAAAACGCCAAGATCCTCGAAGATCGGCGTCATGACATGCCCATAGCCGGCACGACGAGCTGCATCGCCGAAGAAACTCACGAGCGCGCGCTGGCGATCTGCCTCTCCGGGCAGGATGTCTCTGGTGCCTTTGGGGGTCTGGAAGGTTGGCTTCGCCACGGCGCTAAAGGTTAGCTGTGCCAGTGCTCAATCATCCCGGCTTTACGAGTCGACTCATAAGCGAGCAGTGAAACAGGCTCGAAATCGGCCGATTTGTCGCCGTGGCAATCACGAAGCGGCCCGCACTGCGGTGACTTCGAGCATGTCGTCGTACCCTCGTGGCGATGGACGCCCGCGACGAGCTCGACATGAGCGTCGTGACGAGGTTGCGCAACACGTTGGTAGCTCCGGTGGTCCTCATCGCACGCACCGCCTGGAAGATGGTGCCGCGCAGCCTCAAAGAAAGCTGGGTTACCCGCACCACGGTCGAAACGGTCCGGCTGGTGCGCGAGAACCGCGTGATGGGTATTGCCGCCGAAGTCAGCTTCTGGGCATTGCTCAGCGTGACTCCCTTGCTGTTGGCTTCCGCGTCGGCTCTCGGCTGGCTCGACAGCCTGTTCGGCTTCCACGTGGCTGACGAGGCCCGCGAGGCCATGACGGGATTCGTGCGCGATCTGCTCGGCATCAATGACAGGGCAGTCGATTCGATCGATGAACTGTTCGACAACCCAAGCACGTCCGGCCTGACCCTCAGCCTGTTGACTTCGCTCTACGCATCGTCGCGCGGTTTCACCTCCCTGATCGGCGGCATCGACCACATCACCGGCCGCGAGGAGAAGCGCAATTTCTTCACCACTCGTATTGCCGGTTTTGTCGCAGCATTGCTCGCGATTCCGGCGCTGGTTGCACTGCTGGTTCTCGCAAACATCGGGCGAACCGGTTTCGGCCTGCCACAACCCTGGAGCGACATCATCGCCGCCAGCATGTGGCCACTGATTGCGATCGGCCTCACCGGCTTTGCGCTCACGTTGCTGCACAGTTCACCCGCTGACCGAACGCCCCTGCTCACTGATCTGCTCGGCGCTGTGGTCGCCGTCATCATCTGGCTCGGCGGATCATGGGTCGCGGCGCTGTCGCTCGCCTCGTTCGGCAGCGATGTGCTCGGCATTCTCGGCGGCAGCGTGGGCTTGTTGTTCTGGCTCTACCTGATGACGTCGGGCATTCTGATCGGCGCCCAGGTCAACGTCGCGCTCCAGAATGTGCAAGATGACGACGATGCCGATCCGGTGCAGGTATCAGTGCCAGATCTCTCTGACGACGAGTAGTCCGCCTGCTGAAGCCTCGACGGTCCTGACACGCTCAGGGCTCACGCCGCCGCTGAAAGATTGCGCTAGTAGGCAGAGAGCGAAGCTCGAAAGGCGCGCAACCCGTGGGCCTGCCAGAGGACCTGTCGACCTACTCGCTAGGCCCCTTAGGCCTCGGGCAGCACCCGGTCGGCTTCATAGACGCCATCGATGTCTCGCACCACCTGCAAGATCGTGCGTATCTGGGCGGCGTCGCTGAGTTCGAAGTCGAACTGCATGACTGCGACCCGGTCTTCACGAGTGCGGGTGACGACCCCAATGATGTTCACTCGTTGCGCTGACATTGCCTGGGCGACATCGACAAGCAGGTGTACTCGGTCAAGTGCTCGCACCTCGATCGTGGCAACGAACGAGCCGACACCTTCGACGTCCCATTCGGCATCAACAACCCGCTCACGTGCGCCTTCGTCGTGGGGAAACGCATTGACGCAATCGCTGCGATGAACAGCGACACCGCGTCCTCGGGTGACGAACCCGGTGATGTCGTCGGGGGGAACCGGCTTGCAACACTTGGCGAGCCGCACCAGCACCTCGTCGAAGCCTTCGACGTGCACCCCGACCGAGCGACGATCACCACGATTCGGCCGCGGCGCGAGCGCGCTGGTCGACACTCGCTCTTCGACGGTGTCGTCGTCGCCCCGCAATCGGTTGACGGCTCGCGAAACGACCGACTTTGGGTTGACATGACCATGGGCGATCGCCGAGTACAAGGCTTCGGGATCGTTGTAGCCCATCTCGTCCGCGATCTCGCTGAGCGTGGACGAACGCATGACTTCGTGAACCGGCAAACCGCTGCGGCGCAGTTGGTTGGCCAGATCGTCGCGTGCGCCAGCCAAGTCGTCTTCGTAGCGCTCACGACTGTGCCATCGACGGATGTTGGTCTGGGCCCGGGCGGTCGCCACGAACCGCAACCACTCCTCGCTCGGCGCTGCGGTATCGAGCTTGGAGGTGAAAATTTCGATGACATCACCGGTTGCGAGCCGGTGGTCGAGGGTGACCATGCCGCCGTTCACGCCGGCGCCGACACAGGCATCGCCAATTTCTGTATGGATTGCATACGCGAAGTCGACCGGCGTCGCACCTACGGGAAGCGAGATGATCGCACCTTTCGGCGTGAAGACCGCGAGCTCTTCTTGCTCGAGATCTGTGCGCAGGTTCGCCATGAATTCGCTTGGATCAGACGCGTCATCGCTCATGCCGATGATGCGATTCAACCAGGTGAGATCGCCACTGGGCAGGTTGTCTTTGTAGGCCCAGTGAGCTGCCATTCCCCGCTGAGCCCGAGCGTCCATCTCGACCGTGCGAACCTGGAACTCGACCATCTTGCCTTGTGGACCGACGACGGTCGTGTGCAAGGACTGGTAGAGATTGAACTTCGGTGTGGCGATGAAGTCTTTGAATCGGCCCTGCACCGGACGCCAGTTGGCGTGAATCGAGCCGACAGCGCCATAACAGTCGCGCACCGACGTGCAGATCACGCGGACCCCAATGAGGTCATAGATATCGTCAAACTCGCGGCCCTTGACGACCATCTTCTCGTAGATGCTCCACAGGTGTTTCGACCGCCCATAGACATCGGCTGAGATGCCGACTTCGGCCAAACGGGCTTCGACGTCTGCCATGAACTGGTCGAGGTACAGCTCGCGTTCGGGGTCGCGCTGCGCGACCATGTAGTCGATTTCTGCATACCACTTGGGGTGCAACGCTGCGAACGAAAGATCTTCGAGCTGGGTTTTGAGTTCTTCCATGCCCAGCCGGTGCGCCAGCGGAGCGAATACGTGCAGCGTCTCGCTCGCGGTGCGCTGCTGTTTCCATTCGGGGAGCACGGCCAGCGTGCGCATGTTGTGCAACCGGTCCGCGAGCTTGATGATCAGCACTCGGATGTCTTTGGCCACTGCGACCAACAATTTGCGCACCGTGGCGGCTTGTTGCTGTTCCTTCGAGTGGAACTCGAGTCGGTCGACCTTGGTGCAGCCATCGATGATGGCGGCCACCTCGGGACCGAACGAAGCCTCGATCTCGCCAAGACCTACGTCGGTGTCTTCGACCGCATCATGCATGATGGCCGCGGCGATAGCCACCGCATCGAGACCCTGCTCAGCAACGATCGTGGCCACTTCGATCGGATGCTGAATGTACGGCTCACCCGACTTGCGCATCTGGTCCTGATGGGCTTCGTGCGCCCAGGTGAAGGCTTTGGTGATCAGCGATGGGTCTTCGTCGGGATGATGTTTCTGATGTATTGCGGTCAACGCCTCGAGTGAGGCCTCGACCGATTCGACGCCACGTTTCCAGGGTTCAACGCGCTCAACGAGAACCATTAGCAGCCGCCGAGCACGAAAGCCGACGGTGTTGAGCGGCGCGTGCGCACCGAGGTCCTCGACGAGGTCATAGTGCTCCTAGTGCGACCACTGACTCATAGTTGTCGATGAGCGATGCGCCGTCGAGCCCTTCGATCGAGGCCAAGAAACCAAAGGCGGCGACCGTGGCGCCGGTGAGTTCGATCAACTCGGCTGAGGCCATTGCGGTTCCACCGGTTGCAAGGATGTCGTCGATCACGACAACCCGCTGTCCGACCCCGGCGGCGTCTTCGTGAATCTCGAGTGACCCAGAGCCATATTCGAGCGCGTAGTCGACTCGATGCGTCTTGAACGGAAGGCGAGATGGCTTGCGGATGGGGATGAACCCACAACCGAGGCGGCAGGCAATCGGAGCGCCGAGGATGAATCCGCGAGCATCGACGCCAGCAATCAGGTCAACGTCTTTGCCGACAAATTCGTCGGCCAGCAGCTCGACGGCACACCGAAGTGCGTCGGCGTCGGCGAGCACGGGCGTAATATCCGCGAATCGGATGCCCGGCTTGGGGAAGTCGGGAACCTGGCGCACGAGCTCTCGAAGCCAACTGACATCGCAATCCATCAACCAACACTATCGCCAACGCGACAGAGCGACCTGCCACGTCGTCAGCCGCACACGCGAAGCGAGCGATCTGAGGTTGGGGCTCTACTTGTCAGGCGCCAATGACCTCGTCAGGCGTGGTCATGTGAGGCTCAGACGATGCAAGACAGCGCTTGTTCTTGCGCGGCCGTGGCTTGATTTCGCCCTTCGGCGCTCGATCTGCGGCGCTGTCTTTTGGCGAGGACCCGTCATTGCGCCGTTTGGTCACGGTCACTTTCGGTGCGGTGACCGTGCGACTTCCGGCCGTCACCCGATGGCCATCGCCCCGAGCTGACGATCGCACCTTGCGAGAGCGGTCAGCCTCGACCAACGCCGCCGACACGTCGAAGTCACCCTCGGCGCGCTTTGTCGCAGCGACCTGTCGCTCGACGTTGACGGCTTCGCGTTCCTTGAGGAATGCCACGATCGGGGTTGCTACGAACAAGGACGAGTACGCGCCCACGATCAGGCCGATCAACAACGCAACGGCAAACTCTTGCAACGTCACCGCTCCGAGAATGAACCGACCAACGATCAGCACGGTCAGAACCGGCAGCACCGATGTCACGGTTGCATTCAGGCAACGCATGAGCACCTGATTCAGCGAGAATGATGTGACCTCGCTGTAGGTCATGGCGACCGCGCCGGTGCTGCGCCGTTCGTTCTCGCGGACCTTGTCGAACACGACGAGCGTGTCATACAACGAATAGCCAAGAATCGTCAGGAAGGCAATCACCGTCGCTGAGGTGACCTCGAACTGAAACAGCGCGTAGATGCCTGTGGTCACCAAGATGTCGTGGGCAACCGCGAGAAGCGCAGCAGCTCCCATCTTCCACTCGAGTCGTAACGAGATGTAGATGAACAACACGATGAAGAAGAAGATCAGCGCGGTGCGGGCCTTGGCCGTGACCTCGTTGCCCCAGCTGGCGCCCACTGCGCTTGCGGTCACCTCGGAGGGGTCGATGTCAGCAGCATCGGCGAGCGCAACCTTGACTTCTTGCAGCGCAGCGGAGCTTTCGGTCGCCGCTCGCACTCGCCACAGTTCGTTGGCAACCCGCTGGATGCGGGCATTACCCAGACCAAGTGGTTCGAGCGCCGATTCCAGCTGCGCTGCGGTGACCTCGCTGCTGCGGACCTCCCACGAGGCGCCACCTTCGAACTCGATACCGAGATTCAACCCACGAAACGTCAGCGCGCCGACCGCAACCAGGGTCAAAATGCCCGAGATGACCATCGTGCGTTTCCACAGCGAAATGAAGTCGAAATTGTTCTCGTTGCGCAGCAGTGTGCCCAGAGCGCTCACGGCGACGCCTCTTCTTGAACCGACGCCGCTCGGATACCGAACAACGCAGGCTTATCGAATCGACTAACCATGAGTTTCACCAGCGGGGCCATGAAGAAGTACGTCGCAACCAGATCGAGCACTGATGCGATTGCCAGCATCAACGCGAAGCCCTTCACGCTTCCGACCGTCAGCAGATACAAGATCATCGCACCGATCAGTGTCGCCATGTTGGCCCAGAACACCGTGCTGAACGCGCCGAGGAACGATTTGTTGACAGCCGATGACAACGAGTCGCCCCGGCGCGAAACCTCTTTGAGATCCTCGAAGAAAATCACGTTCGAGTCGAGCGAAACGCCGATAGAGACAATCAGGCCAACCACCCCCGCCAGACTCAACGCGAGACCGCGACTGACCGACAGGTACGAGACCACGACCCACAGCATTGATGCCGACAGGCCAAGGCTGAGCATGGCAGCGATACCCAACAACCGGTAGTACCAGATCATGTAGAGCGCAACGAGTGCAACACCGACGAGACCGGCGATGAGCCCCGCATCGAGCGAGTCGCGTCCCAAGGTCGCCGAAACCGTGCGTACCAAGCCGGCGCCAGGGTCAGCAGGGTCAGAGAATGCCAACGGAAGCGCGCCAAAGTCGAGGATGAGTGCCTGCTGTCGCGCCTGATCTTCGGGGAACCCGTTTTGACGGGTGATCTGCACGGCACGGCTGCTGAACTCGGGCGCCTGAATGGTGGGCGCTGACTCGATCACGCCATCGAGTACAAAGGCCAGTCGGCCGAACGGGCACGAAATCTGAGGGTCTTCGACGTAACACTTGGCGGCCGACCGGTTGAACAGGTCGAGTCCTTCGGCTCCTTCTTTGAAGGTGACCTCGATCTCCCAGGTACTGCCGCGATACAGCGCCTCGGCGCCAGACAACGCCGTACCGGTGAATTCGGTTGGTCCAACGAGTACTGGTGGCCCGGCCGGGCCGCCTTCCTCGGTCGGTGCCGACAAAAAGATTGCGCTCTGGTCGGCGGGTGTGTCGTTGGGATCGCTGAGCGCGGCGGCAAGCTTGCTGGCTGCCTCGGCGGCGGTATCACCGTCTACGCGCAAGATGCCGTCGAGCAGGTCAGACAGGTCGGGGCCGCCGTTGGTGATCGTCTCGCCGAAGTTGCCAATTGCACCCAGAGCCCGCAGGCCGTCTGTGTCGCTGGCGTCGGCGAGCACCGGACGGAACTGAAGCTGTGCCGTTGCACCCACCAGGGCGACTGCGTCGTCCTGGTTCTCGATGCCCGGCAACTGCACGATGATGAAGTTGCTGTCGCCACCGGTTTGGGTGGTGATGTCGGGCTCGGCGACACCGATCGCGTCGACCCGTTTGCGCAGAATCTCGACGGCGGTATTCAGATTGTCTTCGGTGGCCAACGCAAGGTTTTCGGGGGTGTCGACCGGTTCGAGCACGACTTCGACGCCGCCTTGCAGATCAAGGCCAAGCAGCGGTTGTTGACCAACGGCCAATGACCAGACCAGCAGGCCCAGTCCTATGCCGAGTGCACTCAGCAGCGATATGAGCGGTTTGTTCAGCATGGATGCCTATTCGGCGTCGGCGTAGACCACACGCTCGGCGATCGAAGCCTTGGTGATCTTGACTTCGAGCGCATCGTTGACAGCCAGAAAGACGGTGTCGCCATCGA
>JBDNHG010000275.1:0-1881 GCA_041688925.1 Acidimicrobiales bacterium
TCCAGTCACAATACGAAGATGCGCCAGCCGAACCCGAAACGGGTCGCCGTGCCGAGCGTCGCAAGGCATATGCAAGCGCAATCGGCGACGCCAGCGATTGGCGTGACCGCCTCGACGAAGGCGCCGATCTCAGCACTCGCATCCGCTCGGTTCTGTAATCCACCGCAGCCATTGGCTGCCGATAGCGACCTGTTCGAATGGTCGGCTTCTCTGAGTTCGTTGGTGACTACACCAGCGAACTCAACTCGTTTTGGCCTGCTGGGTACTGACCCACGCATCGATCGCAACATATTGGTCGAACAGCCACAGGTTGAACTCGTCGGGATCATCGGGGATTTCTGACCGCGCGATGCGCCATGTTTCGATAACGATTGGCCGATCGGTGTAAGGATGATCGACGATCGACTTAATCGAACCGAAGGACTCGAGGCCCGTATTTGCGCAGACGAGTACGTCGGCTTCGGGTGCACCTCGCAACAACGCATGGGTGCCGTTTGCCCGGGGTGGAAGCACATGGTCCAGATGTTGCGCCCGTTCGGCCAGTTCAGGATCACGACGCCGAATTCTGCGCAGCACGCGCGCAAATCGCTCGGGATTGCGAAACGTTCCCTCGGGGAAGATGATGGCGGCCGACCGGTCGTCGAGCACGCTGCCTACGGCTTGGATGTGTTCCAGTTCGTTGCTGCCTTCGCCAGGATCACGTTTGATGAATCGATTCGGGAAACGGTGGCCGACGATGTCGATGCAGGGCGCATAACGCAAGCCGTGTGTGACGACATGGTGCGAGAGCAGCTTGTTGCGTTGTGACAGCACGGTTGCTGGAATGAGTGCATCGAAGAAGCTCGTGTGACGAGCGATCAGCACGACGGGACCGTGGGACAGGTCGCCGTGGTCTTGCCAAATGACCTTGGTTCCGGTCACCCGGGTGATGAGAGCAAACATTGTGCGGGTGTACCAGCCCATGAACGCGCGCTGGCGATGCCAGCGCCAACGTGCTCGGCCGAGCAGACCAAAGCCGGTCACTATCCAGATAATTAGTGACTCGATCATGCCGATCGTCTCGATGATGAGTGCGCCGATGATCAGCAACA
Organism: Acidimicrobiales bacterium; assembly: GCA_041688925.1. Taxonomy (GTDB): domain Bacteria; phylum Actinomycetota; class Acidimicrobiia; order Acidimicrobiales; family UBA10347; genus UBA10347. Next base: position 1,092 of record JBDNHG010000275.1, read on the forward strand.
CCAGCCGGACGCGAGGCCAGCGACGGCGGCCGCGTGCGACATCGGCTACCGCTGCTGCGACCAACAGCAGGGGACTGAGTATGACGCCGAGCAGGGCGGCGACGAGTGCAACGGGAACGATCACCAGCCGTCGCACCAGGCGATGGTCGAACAGGTGAGCGACCTGTTGCTTAGTGAACAACGCTGAACTCGACTCGACGTTTCTTGCTGTCTACGGCATCGAGTCGAAGCCGCACGACCTCGCCGAGCGCGGGTTGTTCGCGTATGGGCGCCAGCACCGCGGGGTCATGCAGCTGCACCCGCGCACCGTTTCGACTGTGTGAGAGCACCATGCCATCGAAGACTTCGTTGATATGACAGCGCAGCGCAATCGTCTCGACGTAGTCGACTATCGCTCGTTCGAGCGCGCCGTCTCGTTGCCGAGCAGAAGTCATGACCGCGGGTAACTCGTCGAGCGCTTCGAGCGCCCAGGACGGCGCGGCCACGCCACCACAATGAGCGAGCACAATCTCGTTGGCGAACCGGTCACAGACCCGGCGAAGCGGAGCAGTGACGTGGGCGTAGATCGCAGCGATCGCGCCATGAAGCGGCTGCTCGGGAAGTTGGTGATCGAAGAACGCTTCGTATCCCGCGCCGCGGAAGCTGCGAGCTGCTCGGGTCAAGAGGGCAGCTTCGTTCGCCGTGTTTGGATCAAGCGTTCGCACCCGATCGGGATAACTGACACCGTCGGGCCAGTCGACGCCGAGCGCTCGCGCTGCACGTCGCACCTGTTTGACCGTGCCCTTGTCGA
>JBDNHG010000276.1:0-4193 GCA_041688925.1 Acidimicrobiales bacterium
CCCAGGGGAGCCATGAAAATCTCCGGCGTCAACCATCTGGCTCTAATGAGCCGCGACCTCGATACGACCGTCCGCTTCTACGTGAACGTGCTGGGCCTGCCTCTCGTCAAGGCGTATCGAACCGGCGACGTGCCGGTGTGGGAGCACGAGGGCAACGTGTTGCACGACGGCGGCGGTCTTGTGGCCCCTCGCCACTATTTCGTCGAGTTGGGCGACGGATCGTTGCTCGCGTTCTTTGATGGCGGAGAAGAAGACGTCGTCAAGGGTGACTTCGTTTCGATTCCCGGCGCATTCCACCACCTCAGCTTGAATGTGGCTGACGAAGAGGCGCTGCGCTCAGCCCGGGCCGAACTCAAGGCGCACGGGGTGCCGGTCTCCGGTGTCGTCGATCACGAGTTCTGTCTTTCGATCTATCTTCGTGATCCCGACGGTCGCAATCTCGAGCTGTCGTGTTTCACGCGTCGCGTCGGCGGCCCCGACGACCTGCACGATCCCGATCCGCTGCCGATCATGAACGAGCAGTTGGAACTGCTGCGTGGGGAAGCTAATCGATGAGGCTCACCGAAGTCAGGCTGGCGACGTTGCAGGGTCGCGCCGTGCTCCTCGGACCTGACGGCTGCTGGGACGTCGAGACCGAGTCTGGTGGCGCCCACTCGAACGATGTGATACTGATACTGGGAGAGTGGGCGGCCTTCTTGCAGTGGTGTCGTGGTCACGACTTTGGTAGCCCGACGGCGTTCAGCATGAGCGATCTCGGTCCGTGCGTACCCGCACCCAGCCAGGTCTTCGCTATTGGTCTCAACTACAGCGGGCATGCTGCCGAGTCTGGCGTCGCGCCGCCGAAGTACCCGATGGTGTTCACGAAGTTTGCGTCGTGTCTTTCGGGACCATTCGACGACATCGTCCTCCCGTCCAAGGCCGTCGACTGGGAAGTCGAACTCGTGGTTGTGATCGGGGCTACGGCCGCCGCCGTGTCCGAGAGCAATGCCATGGACTACGTCGCCGGGGTCTGCGTCGGCCAAGACGTTTCTGATCGCCGGGTGCAGTGGGGCGGCGGCGAACCAGCACAATTCTCACTCGGCAAGTCCTATGCCGGCTTCGGTCCAATCGGACCTGCGCTGGTTCCCATCGACGAGGTCGACATCAACGACCTAGAGCTCACATGCACCGTGTCTGGAGACGTGCGTCAGCATTCGTCGACCGCACATCTCATCTTCCCAGTCCCGTATCTCGTCAGCTACCTGTCGGGTATCTGCACGCTTCGACCGGGTGACCTGATCTTTACCGGCACCCCCGACGGTGTCGGTGCCGCGGCGAATCCACCCAGGTACCTGGTAGCGGGCGACGTCGTCGGCAGCGAGATCAGCGGGCTGGGGCAGATGGAGAATCGCTGCGTTACGCCGGCGGGTTCGACCCAACTGTGAACAGCGTCGACAATGCGTCCGCGATCCCGTCATCGGTGCCTTCGTCCCACCCCAGGATGACTCGCACATAGTTGCTTCGTTCAGACGTTGCCATCAACAACTCGGCGGTGAGCTCGGGGTCGAGCGACGGGTTGATGTTTCCGGCGCGTTGGCCGCGCCGCAGGAATCCAGCGACACGATCCAAGAAGAGATGGCGTGATTGATTCCACGATCGGGCCAGGTCAGAGCCGGGACGCATGATGTTGACCCACGCCCGGAACAGCGGTGCATGACGGCGGTAGATCTCGAGGAAAGCCAGCAGACCCGTGCGCACGCCAATTTCACCCTCCGGTCCGGGTTGGATCTCGGTCTGGGTGAACTGGATCAGTTCTTCTTCGACCTGTGCAAGAAGGCTGAGGAGAATGTCGTGCTTGTCGACGAAATAGCGGTAGACGGTGCCCGAGGCGACCCCGGCCTCGGTTGCGATGTCGAGAACTGTGGCGTCGACGAGGTCGATGCGATCGAGAACTCGAACCGCGGCCTGGCTTATCTTGTCGCTCGTTGCTTTGCCCCGTGGCGAAGTCGGCTTGACCTTGTCGGGCGACGGAGCCCACGCAAGTACCGGCGTGACGAGTCGCTGGTCACCGGTCTTGGACTGTGGGCTGTCATCTCTGGTCGCCTGCGACCGGTTGTTCGACTCATCTGCCGTGACGTCGCGCACATCGACACCGGTCTCGACCAGCGTCTGAATGCATGCGGCCACCTCGGCCGGCGTGCGAACTTTCGTCCAACCCATCCGTTCGACTACCAAGTACTGCTCGGCCATTGCGCACAGCAACTCGGCCGTGGTTCGGTGCTGACGGGCCGTGGCGTCGCCGGGCAAGATGCTCGCGAGCGCGCTGATCCACCTTGCGCGAGCGGGCGCTACGAGGATGGCGAAGTCTGATCCGGGGCGAGTGGCTTCCTCGCATGCCTGGATCGTGCCGGCAGCGTCGCGTGCAGCCAGAATCCACGCCTCAACCGCCTCCTGGGCCGTCGAGCTGTTCTCGAGATCTTCGAGAAGCCGTTCGTCGAAAAGGTTGAACAGCGACTCGAGCAGTGATTCCTTTCCATCGAAATAGCGGTACAACGCACCGGTGGTCAAGTCGGCCCGGTCGGTGATCTGGGTCAGCAGGCTGTTGCGATAGCCCGTTTCGCGAAACTGGGCTTCTGCAGCGGTAAGAATGGCCGTCCGCGTCGTGGACCTCTTGTTGCCCTTCGACTTGTGCGGGTCGGTCATATGGAAGAGCAGCCTATTGGCAGAGCGCGGGCTCGACCGACCTCAAACAAACGGGGTACCGCGCAGGCGCCCCGGCAGTCCCTGCTCGTCGTACAACTCACCATCTGCAGGTCGGGGTTGGTACGAGTAGAGCACATTTCGGCGGTTGGTCGTCGACCGATTGGGTCCGGACCGGTGCATCACCAGTGGGTCGAGGATCAACATGCTTCCTGCGGTCATCGGCACGGCGACGCCGACCTCGTCGAAGTTGTCGGCCTTTCGCGGGTGAAGCGCGTTGTAGGTTCCCTCGCCGAGTTCTTGCAGCCCGAGAAGGTGGGATCCGGGCGCCACGACGATGCACCCGTTGTCGGCAGTTGCGTCATCGAGGAAGACGATGGCGGTCAGGCAGCGGTCGACCTCGAGGGCGCCGTCTTCGATGTTGAAGAAGGGCAGGTCTTGGTGCCAGTAGAACTCGGTGCCCTCGCCGGGTGCCTTCAGGTTGAACTTGTCTGAGTGCATCACGATGTCATCGGCACCGCTGAGCTGTTCAATCGCTCCGATCACCCGCCAATCCCAGGCCAGCTGGTTCAGCTTGGGCCACCGACGGTAGAAGTATCGGACCATCTTCAACGTCTCGGTCTGGGGGTTCTCCCATTCCCATTCGATCGAGTATCCGTCGACGAGTCCCTGTCGAAACTGTCCCTCGAGAAGCCGCTCGCGCGGGTTGTTTTCGCGAACCAGGTCGCTGATGGTGCGCACCATCTCCTCAGCTTCGGTCCGCAGTTCTGCGAGCTCGTTGCTTTCGATGAGATCGTCGACGACCACGAACCCGTCGGTTCGAAATGCCTCGATCTGTTCGTCCGTCAATATCGTCATCGGGGTTCCCCCTTGGGTTCCATCCTTGATAATCTGCCGCCATGTTACTATATTGCTGATTCGGTAAAGGGGGGACACCTGATGATGCACGTTGGGCTGCTGTCGCTGGTCAACCACAACTCCGCTCGTCGCGGAGACGATGCCGTCAGGCTGGTGGCGCAGATCGATCAGGCGGTCCTCGCTGAGCGTGTCGGGCTCGACTCGTTCTGGATCGCCGAGCACCACGCCTGCGACTACGGCGGTATCGCGTCGTCCAATGTGGTGCTTGCCGCTGCGATCGCGAGTCGCACGTCGTCGATCAGGCTTGGCTCCGGTGCAGCAATTCTGACGCTGCATGATCCGTTCGAACTCGCCGAGCAGTGGGCCATGGTCGATTGCATCAGCGGGGGTCGAGTCGAGTTCGGCATGGCGCGGGCCTTCCTGCCATACGAGTTCGACCTGTTCGGCGTCGATATGGACGAGAGTCGCGACCGCTTCGTCGAAGCCGTAGACATCATCAAGCATGCGTGGGCCGGCGGCGATCTGGGCTACACCGGTCGCTTTCGATCCCTTCCGTCGGTCGGGCCAATGAGCCCCCTGCCCGTCCAGTCGCCGCACCCTCCAATGTGGGTCACGGCGGCAATGACTCCAGAGACCTTCGAGTGGGCCGGAGCGCA
>JBDNHG010000277.1:0-2699 GCA_041688925.1 Acidimicrobiales bacterium
CGTTGGTGATCGTTGGTGCGCCCCACTTCTTATCGAGAACGACATTACGGCCCTTTGGGCCGAGCGTGACGCGGACAGCGTCAGCGAGGATGTTCATGCCCTTCTCAAGCGAACGGCGAGCGGAATCGTCATATGTTATGGACTTAGCCATGTGCGTGGGCCCTCCCTAGGCAGCTAGCACTCTCTTGTAGAGAGTGCTAACTCTAGAGGTCGAGGATGCATTTCCCGTCGTCGCACGGGCAACGAATTTTCCGACTGCACCCACCTGGCCGGGGTCGCCCGCAGTGGCAGGCCAAACGGCGCCTGGGCCAGCAGCGATCCGATCGGGCTCGCAGTCAGGCGAGAAGTTGGCCGACGACAGCTGCGCTGCACCCTGCGGGATCGGCGAGCGCTGCTTCTTCGCCGAATCGTTCGGTGAGCGAGATTGCCGTGCCGCCGTCGCCAAGATCGTAGGCAGTGCCATCGCCGTCGATCGAACCAGCGACGACAATGAGCCGAGCACCGACCTCGGCAGCCATCTCGGCAACGCCGCCGACGACCTTGCCGGCAAACGATTCGGTGTCGAGCCGGCCTTCGCCGGTCACGACCACATCGGCTTCTTCGATCTGTTCGAAGAGCCCAAGCTCATCGGCGATGAGGTCGAAACCGCTGACGATGGTTGCACCGAGCGCAACGAGACCTCCGCCCAAACCGCCAGCTGCACCCGAGCCGACGACGTCCACGACGTCGACGCCGTAATCATCGCGATAGCGCTCGGCCAGTCCGCGCAGCCGCGCCTCGAGGAAGGCGATCTGGGCCGGCGACGCTCCCTTTTGAGGGCCGAACACCCGGGCTGCATCGACGAACCGTGTGTTCACATCGGTGGCGACCTCGAGGCGCACACCCGCTATACGAGCCGGTGACCCGATCGCTTCGACAGCTCCGAGCCCGCCATCGGTCGTGGCCGAGCCGCCGAGGCCGACGATGATTCGTTGGGCTCCACGAGTGATTGCCGCCTCGATCAGTTCGCCAGTGCCGCGCGTCGTCGCATTCAGCGGATCGTTCACTTCTGGCCCGCCCGCAAGCACGAGCCCCGACGCAAGTGCCATCTCGATCACTGCAAGACGGTGCGACAACCGCCACGGTGCGTCGACCGGGTCACCGTTGGGCCCGGTGACCGTTGTGGTTCGATTGGCTCCGCCGAGAGCGTCGAGTGTTCCGTCGCCGCCGTCGGCCATCGGAACCGTTGCGACCTGGTGGCCTTGCGAGCGGAGCACTGCCGCGATGGCATCAGCCACCTGCGCGGCACGAGCCGTGCCCTTGAATTTGTCGGGGGCGACTACAACACGCATGCGACCGTGACCTTATTCCCGAGCCAGCCCAAGGCCACGCAGCGTTTCTGAGAGGAACGAGCAGAAAGGCGGACTCCCCGGAGCCAACAAAAGTCTCCGGGAAGGTGAACTACTCAGCTCACGCAGCGTTTCTGCGAGGAACGAGCAGAAAGGCGGACTCCCCTAGGACTGGGCGAGTTCGTCGGCCCCGACAAGTACCAAGACGTTGACCAAAGCAAGGTCGATTCCGTCGCCGAGCGCTAGATCGGGCTCTGGCATTGGAGCGATCGGGGTCGATCCGCCAAGCACGGTACGAACAACGGTTGCTTCAGCAGCGAACCCCGGTCGGTAATAGATCGTCGATGCGGCTTGGCCTTCGGCATTGCGCGGCTCACGCGTCATGAATCCCTGATTGCGCAGCTTTGTCGTGAGACGTGTGGCCTGTCCGGTGACCTCGGTGCCGTTAACGACAAGAACCGATACTTCGCTGTTGTTGCGCGCCGTGCTGATGTCGACCGTGACGGTTGCGGTCGCTACCGGAACCGCGCCCTCGTCGCCCAGAACACCGTCGCCGCCCTCAGGGGTCACCGTCGGCGAAGCCCCGGCGCCCGTCTCGACCGGGAACTGCGAATTGTCTGCTGCCCCGCGCAAAACTAGAAATACCAGCAAGGCGGCGATTGCCACCAGCACAGCTCCTCGAGTTGCCGTCGCGCTCATTGCTGGGGCTCGCTAACTTCCCGCGCTGTCTGCGATCTCGCCGAAACGTTCACGACGTCGACGATCACGCATGCGGCGCAGACGCCGGACCACCAGCGGGTCGTGTTCAAGTGCCTCATCAGAGTCAATAAGAGCATGAAGTTGCTCGTAATACTCGGCAGTCGTCAACGAGAACTGTTCGGCGATCGCAGCATCTTTTGGCTGATCATCAGACCACCAGGTTCGCTCGAACTCGATGAGTAACATTTCCATGTTCGACAAGGGCACACCACGAGCGTGGCCGCTCCGAGCACCCATTGCAAGGACCCTCGACACATTTCCCTGAGTCACGTTGCCAGTAAGAGGCATTTCCCTGAGTCGCGTTACGTCTCACGGCACTACGCTGAACCACTTGCCCGAGTAGCTCACCCGGTAGAGCACCTGTCTTGTAAACAGGAGGTAGCGAGTTCGAGTCTCGCCTCGGGCTCACAATATCTCTAGGTCACATCTCTAGGTCACTGTCACACCCGATGCGGGTGGGTGGCCCCATCGTGTGGCAGCGAGCCCCGAGCGGCACGCAAATACGCAAACGGCGTTTCGTAACGCAAGTTCGATACTCGCGACATATAGGCGTCGGCGTATCGTTCGACCTTACGGGCAAAAAGGCTCTTGTCGTTGCCGGCTCGCATCAAC
>JBDNHG010000278.1:0-4175 GCA_041688925.1 Acidimicrobiales bacterium
CCGCCTGGGTGGCGACGAATTCGCTGCAGTGTTCTCGACGACAGCAGCCGATCTGGCGCCGGCTGTCGAAATCGCGCTCAGTGCGGTCGGCGATCCAATTCGCTCAAACGACCGTGAGCTCTACGTAGCTGCCAGCGCCGGGTGGACGATCGTGGAGGCGGGCGAAGAGTCGCCTGACTTGATGGCGCAAGCCGATGCAGCGATGTATCAGAGCAAGAATTCCGAGACCGAAACCAGCAGTGGCTTCGACACCGACCTGCGAGCAGAACTCGACCGTTCGCTCGATATGCGCCAACGGTTCCGCACCGCGCTCAAGCGCGGCGAGATCTCGTTTTGGGCGCAACCATTGACACGCATCTCTGATCGGGCGCCCGTCGCTGTTGAATTGTTGGCCCGCTGGCTTCAAGACGATACGACCATGATTGGTCCGATCGAGTTCACTCGTGTCGCCGACGAGACAGGGCTCGCCGTCGAACTCGACCGACAGGCACTGACAGCGGCTGCCTCGCTGCTCGCACTGTGGGAAAACGACCCGATCCTGGGTTCGATCGTGGTCAAGGCCAACATTTCGCCGGTGCACCTGCACAACGGTCAGTTGGTGCAAAGCGTGCGAGAGCTGATTCCGTCGGCAGCTTGGCCGCGGTTGGGTCTCGAGTTCGTCGAGTCTCGACTCATCTCCGCGGCCGAGCGCAATCATCTCCAACTGCGGGATCTACGCGAGATGGGGATCACGGTCAGCATCGACGATTTCGGCGTGGGATATTCGTCGCTCACCTACCTGCGATCGCTGCCTGTCTCTGAGATCAAGATCGACCGCAGTTTCGTCACCGATGTCGATAGCGATCGCATCAATCAGGGTCTCGTCCGTGCAATCGTCGATATCGCCTCGACACTGGGGCTGCCAACGGTCGCCGAGGGCATCGAAACAGTCGCCGAGTTCGAAGCGATTGCCAAACTTGGCGTGAGTCTTGGCCAGGGCTACTTCCTCGGACACCCGTCCCCCGTAACCCAGGTCGAGCAGCAACTTCGCAGGCTGCACGACATCTCGACAGGTCAGAAGTCCTCGTCGCAGCGCAATCTGGCAGAAACGCTCGAAACGACGACGGTCGTTATGACCGCAGGTTCGCTAGCCCCGGTATCTCGCACGCCTGACCTACCTCGATCTCGACCGTGACCGCTCGGTTCACATGCGGGCCAGCACACCATGACGGGAAGGCGACCGAGTAGAGGCCGCCGCCGCCAGCCACGAACACGAGCAAATCCTCGGGCTGGGCGAAACATGCGTAGGAGCGTCCCGACTCGGGAACCCGCCCCATGTAGCCGGCTGACTTGGCGAAATCTGCACCATCGAGCCGTGCCCGTTTGACGATCTCGTCGCGAATCGACTCGAGCGTGTGACCAGCCTTGGCAAGAAATCCTGCATGATCAGGGTTGAGTGCGAACGCCGCTTGCCCACCACGCAACGCAAGGTTGTTCGTCGCAACATTGGCGAATGCCAACGCGAACGAGGTGAACAGACGGTCGACGCAGGTTGGGTCATCAGCATCGATGACACCCATCACCGAATGAGGCGAGTCGGTACCAATGACCGTGACTGTTGACTGTGACGGGTCGAACCCACGCATCGTGTGCATCGGGGCGAACGGGCTGTTTTCTTCGTCCTCGGCGAGGCACATCGTGAACTTGCCTGGGTGGCCCATGAGCGCCATATCGCTGGTGCCCGATCGTCCACCGCCGATGTTGATCATGGCCAGGCGCAAGGCTCGACCGATTGAAGCATTCGCCCGGTAACCCGGACCGAGAGCGCCGAAACCGCCATGAATACCGCCACACCATTCGCGGGCGGGTCCGTTCACGATGATGAGAGGCGTGATCGCGTGCGTGGTTGCTTGTACCTCGGTCAGGTCGAAACGGGGGTCGAGGATTGCCTGGGCGGCGGCGAGCACGACGGGCGCATGGTCGGGCAAGCAGCCTGCCATCACGGCTGCAGCAGCAAGCTTCTCGACCGTACACAGGCCCATGTTGGGGCCCATCTCGCCGAGGGAGAGGTCCGCGTCGTAGCCGGTGGCCAGCACCATGCGTGCGACACGTTCGGGCGTTGGGATGACTACCGGAAGGCCATCAGTGCAGCCCAGCCGGTGCAGCTCTTCGAGCGCCGCGTATTCGTCGTCGGCCGTAAGTTGGGCGGCAGCTACAGCGGTCACGCGTCACCTCGCCATGCAGCCAAGATGTGTGGCACGGTGGCCTGCGCAACCATTGCCATGTTCTCGACGCCACTTCCGGCTACAGGATGCGGCAAACGCACCCGGGGAATATCGGGAAGGCCCACAGATCGTGCGATGAAATCGCCTTGGGCCCAGAACTCGTCGGTAACCAGCGCAATTGCCGGTACTCCTCGTCGAGCTACTTTTACTCCGTCACGCACGGTGCCGGTGGTGCAGCTTCCTCAATGACCGTATGCGGCGACGACTGCCTGGCAGTCGTCGATGACCTCGTCGAGCATCTCGTCGGAAATCACCGACGATGCGTTGTGCTTGTTCCATCGTCGGAACGTTGCCGTGGGAACAGCGACAGCGAGCGCCTTTTCGACCTGGTCGAGGAATGCTTCGGAGTCGGGGAACCCATTGGCAACGAGCCCGATCGTGGTCGGCGTGGATTCGACATCGATGGTGAGCTCATAGGGTTCGACAGCGGCGCCGGGTTCGGAACGTGGATCGAGGAAGGTGATCATTGTTGCCTCTCAGGGGTCTGGCCAGAGCTTAGATCGTCTGCTCCTCCAGGCCGAATGTGCGACAGCTACCGATGTCAGGTGAAGCGGTTGAGACAGGTGCGTGCTTCGGCGACCAGCTGGGTGACGACCTCGCCTGCACCGGGAATGTCATGGAGTGACGCGACAGCGGCGCCGGCATAGAGCGGGCGGAACTGATCGTCGTCGGCCTTGACCGCGGCCCCAAACAGGTCGCGACCTGCGGCAGCCTGAAGTAGGCCCGGCGGCGGTTGGGCGCCTGACTCGTCCCAACGATTGGTGAACTCAGACGTCAGCACTCGCGCCCACTGGCCGCTGAAGCCATCGGTCATGGTGGTGGCCCGGTCACCCGTGGTCATCCGCTGTTTCCAGACGGGAGACGCCAACGATTCTTGGGTAGCAACGAAGCGCGAACCCAACAGCACGCCGTCTGCCCCGAGTGCCAGCATCGCTGCCAGACCTCGGCCGTCGACGATTCCACCTGCGGCAACGACGGGCACCTTGGCGCCGATCGCGTCGATCACCTGCGGCACGAGTGTGATCGTCGACTGCCCCATCGCGTCGGCCTTGGCTCGTTTGGTGCCATAGCTGCGGTGGCCGCCGGCCTCGGTGCCTTGCGCCACGACGACGTCGACCCCGTTGGCTACCGCCTCGATCGCGTCTTCGATGGTGGCCACCATGGCGACGGTCTTGGTTCCGGCCTGGTGGAACCGTTCGACGAGGTCGGCTTCGGGCACGCCGATTGCAGCGGAGAAGATCGGAACCTGCTCTTCGATCATGACCTCGAGTGCAGCATTGACGAGATCGGGCCCAGCAGACGGCGTTGCGAGGGATGGCTCGAGGCCGAACCGTGGACGGAACTCGTTGAGCACGGTCTGGGAACCACGCACGATGTCGTCGGAGATGGCCGACGGATCAGGTGGTGTGCGCACATCGTCGTGCAGCCAGATGTTGACGCCAAATGGTTTGTCGGTTCGGGCTCGAATGTCGCGAACTGCCTGGCGCACCTGGTCGGGCTTCAGGCGTAGCGCAGCAAGAACGCCGAGCCCGCCAGCGTTGCACACTGCCGCGGCAAGGTCGACGCCGGCTACCCCTCCCATTCCCGACTGGAGGATGGGCGCCGTGATGCCGAGTACTTCGTGCAGCCGCGGACTGAGCAGAGAGACGGTAGTCATAGATCCTGTTGTAGCAGCAGTGCAGCGCACTCGTCGGCAGCGTTCTTGGCACGGTCGATGAGCTGCTCGGTAGTCGCGCTGCTGATCGGATGCGGGATGACCACGAAGGGGAAGCCAGGGGCGCCGAGTACCTCGGCCATGAGTTCGGCTGCGCTCACGAAGTTCTCGGTCATGATCGAGACCGAGGGAATGTTGCGGCGCTCGCCGGTTACTGAATCGTGCAGACTGCACGAGCTGCAGCTACCTCAATCGCC